>CAMDRO010000047.1 GCA_945906795.1 Spirosoma fluviale | reverse complement strand
GGCAAGGCGGGAAACATTTCAATCCCTACACGTATGACGACATTAAAACCATCGCGGACCATGCACATTATGTAGGCGATCGCGGGCCACATGCGGGCAACTTTAGGTCGGCCTCTGCGGGTGGCGGCCATGCGCATGCGGGAGCCATGATTTATTTGGGCGGAAATACTTGGCCCAAAGAATTTAGAAACAATATTTTCATGAATAATATCAATGGGGCTAAACTTAATGTCGACATTTTAACCCCCAAAGGTTCCGGCTATACCGCGAGCCATAAAAAGGATTTTTTGTCGATGAACGATTCGTGGTCGCAGTGGCTTAACATGAAATATGACCCTAGTGGATCGGTCTATGCGATTGATTGGTATGATAAAAATCAATGCCATAGCACCAATCCGGATGTACATGATAAAACCATGGGACGAATTTATAAAATTACCCATGAATCGGACGTGTTCGTTCGGGTGGATTTGAGTCAATCGACCGACCTGGAATTGGTTAATCACCAATTGAACCCCAACGAATGGTATGTGCGTCAATCGCGAACCATTTTGCAAGAACGAGGTGGAAATGCTCAAGTTTACAAAGCATTAAGGGATATTTTAGACAAAAATCCAGATGTTACCCGAAAGCTTAGGGCTTTATGGACTTTGCAGGTAACGGGAGGTTTAACGGAAATGGATTTGGAGAAATTATTGAGTCACGAGAGTCCTCATGTACGGAGTTGGGCGATCCAATTAGCTACCGAGAAAAAAGGGATTTCGGCTACTTTTTTAAGCAAATTGGAATCCATGGCCAAGACAGAATCCAATGCCCAAGTTAGATTGGCCATGTTGTCTGGGATGATGCGTTTGCGTCCTGAGTTGAGATGGAATGTGGTGGAAGCCTTAGCTCAAAAATCCGAAGATCGTTTAGATCATAATATTCCGTTGATGGTTTGGTATGCGGCTGAGCCATTGGCGGCGATCGATCCTATGAAAAGTTTAGCGATGGCTGAAAAAGCGAAAATGCCCAATTTCTTGTTGTATATGGTTCAGCGCATTGGGGCCATCAAATCGGCGGAGTCGAAAAAAGTGTTGGAAGGTTTTGTGGAGCGATTGGGAAATAACCATGAGCAGCATGAAATCATGATGGCGGTGGATAAAATCTTAAAAGAAAAATAAATGGAGCGCATGTTTGTCGGAATTTTTAAAATGAGTGTACTGAAAAGTGGGATATATTTTCTGATTATTTTTTGCTCCATGGGTATTTTGGAAGGCTTTTCTCAAGCTAGGCCGATTGACAAAAAAGCTAGCAGAGAAACAAAAAACCTATTTGACGCGCTGTATAAAATTCAAAAAACGGGTACGATTTTTGGGCATCAGCATGCCACCGAATATGGAAGAGGGTGGTCAGGGGATGCGGATAGGTCAGATGTTAAATCTGTCACTGGGAGTCACCCAGGGGTTATTGGGATAGATTTCAGTGGATTTTCGGGGGCTAATGGGGCCAATTATAAGGCAAAATTGAGGCAGATCGTGCAGCAACATTATGCGCAAGGTGGTGTGATTACGATCGCTTGGCATTTTAATAATCCTTTGGGTCCGGGGGGATTTTATTGGAAGGATTCTTTGTCGACACCCGTGGTTTCTAGATTAATTCCAGGGGGTGATTCACATGAGATGTATAAAAATATTTTGGCTGACATCGCGGATTGGGTGAAGTCTTGTAAGGGGTCAAAAGGTGAAGCGATCCCCATGATTTTTAGGCCCTTTCATGAGTTTGATGGCAATTGGTTTTGGTGGGGAGCGGGTCATTGTAGCGTGGAAGAATTTATTTCGATTTGGCGTTTTACAATAGATTATTTAAAGGATGAGCAACAAGTTCATAATTTGTTATATGCCTTTTCTCCGGATAATAAATTTTTGACGGAGGCCAAATTTTTGGAGAGGTATCCGGGTAATTCGTATGTCGACATGGTGGGCATGGATAATTATGGGGACATGGGTAGAAATGGATATAATTTGCCAAGAGCCATTGAAAAGCTTTTGATTGTTTCCAATTATGCGAAGAAGAATAACAAATTGGCCGCCTTTACGGAGACGGGTTTGGAAACAATCCCCAATCCAAATTGGTGGACAGACGTTCTTTTAAAAGTCATGAAAACCGAAGGCTTGAATTTATGCTATGTGTTAGTTTGGAGAAATGATATTAGGAGTCCGACGCATTATTATGCGCCCTTTCCAGGCCAAGTTTCGGTACCTGATTTTATGAAGTTTTATGAAGATCCTTTCACGTTATTTTTGGAGGATTTGCGCAAACAAAACATATATCGCTTTAAGAATAAATAACATGAAGGTAACAGAAATACAAGTGGGCGTAGTGGGTTTAGGCCTAATGGGGTGCAGCATCGCCACATGTTTATTGATGTCGGGCCATCCCGTAGTTGCCATTGCGCCAATTCCTGTTGACATGGAGACTGCCGAATTTCGGATTAGAAAACATTTAACTAAGGCTAGGGAAGAAGGATTAATAACTGAAGCGGCGGATTTTTATTTAGAAAATTTGATCATTAGTGAATCATATGCGGAATTAAAATTATGCCAATTGGTCATCGAGTGTACAATTGAAAATGAGGAAATTAAGCGATCTGTTTATGGGAAGATTGAGGCTGAAATTGCCGATGATGCTTTGCTCACGTCAAATACCTCGGCGATTCCCATCAGTGAGCTTCAGAAATTGACTCAAAAACCCTATCGGTTTTTTGGTTTGCATTGGGCGGAGCCCTCGCATACCACGCGCTTTTTAGAAATTATTTGTGGGGACCAAAGTGATATTACGAAGGGGGAATATTTATATGAATTATCGCATGGTTGGGGGAAGGAGCCAACCTTAGTGCGCAAGGATATTCGTGGATTTATAGCGAATAGATTGATGTATGCCATGTACCGAGAGGCATTTTATTTGGTCGAAAATGGATATGCAACGGTAGAGGATGTGGATCGTGCTTGCCGAAATAATACGGGGTATTGGATGACATTGGTCGGGGTTTTTGGTTGGATGGATTTAACTGGAGTACCCGCCTATCATAATGTGATGAAGGATTTAAATGGCACATTATACAATGGTACGGAGATGCCAAAATTGATCGATGATATTGTTAAATCTGGAGGGAAAGGCGTAAGTAATGGCCGCGGATTCTACCAATATAGCCCTGAGGAGGCTAAATTATGGGAAGAAACCTTTGCCGATTTTAGTTATGAAATTAGAAAATTGGCCTTAAAATACCCGGCGGACGTGGTTAAGTCTAAATTAAAAACCAAATAGTTGATCTAGAAAATCAGTCTATTTTTGGGGAATTCGGTTTGTTGCGTATAGCTTTACTAACTTTTAGAAAGTTAGTAAAGCTGGTGCTGCGAGGTATGTTTTTTGGAATTTGGCCTTTTTCCTATATAAAATACAATTCGTTTTTAAACCGGATTTAGCGCGCTAAAAACTAATTGATTCAAAAAATTAAAAACAAATTTTTCATCTTGATCATTTGAAATATCAGTCAATCTAGGCAAATTCTTGCTAAAATATTGTTGGCTATGGGCGGTTTCAATCAACGTGCTGCTTAGGGATCTAGAATAAGCATATGTGGGATTTATGCTTAGCATTACCTCAGCAATTTTGTTGCATAAGTCTTTATAAGGTTTGAACACTTGAAAGGAATTGATCTCCTTAACTTCTTTAATGAGGTACACTTTACTGCTTTCGGAAAGGACAATTTGGTTTAAATAGGAATTATTTTAATTACGGCTGCTGGAGGAGCTTTTGGGGGGACACTCCAACAAACCGGCATTAGTGCTAAAATTGCCGAATTGACCGCGGGGTACCAAATGGCTTTAATTCCGATGGCATTTTTTATTGCAGCTGTGGTTCGTACAGCACAAGGTTCGGCAACCGTAGCCTTGATCACAGCTTCAGGAATTTTGTCGGGGATGGCAGATCAGGCCAATTTAGCGTTTAATCCAGTATATATTGGTTTGGCGATTGGCTGCGGATCCAAATTAGTTCCTTGGATGAATGATGCCGGCTTTTGGATATTTTGTAAATTGAGTGACCTAACGGAAAAGGAAGCGCTTAAAACAATTTCTCCACTTTTAGTCGTCATGGGCTTAACCGGTTTAGTGGTCATTTTAATTGGTGCAAAATTGTTCCCTTTGATTTAATTAATACATGAAAAGTATTGGATTTATTTAGGACGTATCATGTCGCTACCCAAATGAAAAATCGGTAGAATTGAATCAGAGCTCTTGTTAGTATAAAAATAAAATAATTATGTCTTATCTCGCTGGACCCCGCATTAAGGAAATTCACATTACACCGATCGCGATTGTCGACCCTCCCTTATTGAATGCTGCGGGTTTGCATGCCCCATATGCTTTACGTACCGTTTTGGAAATCGTAACGGATGATAACATTTCAGGCATTAGTGAAATTCCCGGAACTAAGGATATTGATGCGGCTTTAGAAGAATCAAAAAAATTGTTGATTGGCCAAGATGTGTTTCAATTAAACCAAATTCGGCATATTTTAGAACAGGCTTTTGGTACAGATTCGGTCGCTGATCGAGGATTAGCTCCTTGGGACCAACGAAAATTAGTGCATATTTTTAGTGCGGTGGAGGTGGCTTGCATGGATATCATGGGCAAGGTAACCGGAAAACCGATCGTCGATTTATTGGGTGGAAAGATGCGTGACCGCGTTCCTTTTTCGGCCTATCTATTTTACAAATATGAAGGGGCGGGCGGCGAATTAGGTTTCGGCCTCAATCCAAATGCCACAGGTTGGGATGCGGCCCGACAAAAAAGCGCGTTAAATCCCGATGAGATTGTAGCGCAGGCTAAGGCTATGTGCAAGGAATTTGGTTTTCAATCTATTAAGTTAAAAGGGGGTGTTTTTGAACCTCGTCAGGAAGTGGATGCGGTGATTGCTTTGCGTGAAGCTTTTGGCGAAAAATATCCCTTACGAATTGACCCAAATGCTCTTTGGACCGTTGAAACATCAATAAAATATGGGAAGGAAATGGAGCCGTATTTAGAATATTTAGAGGATCCTGTCCGTGGCCAAGACAATATGGCGCTAGTTCGTAAGGCTTTAAAGACGCCTTTGGCAACCAATATGTGCACAACTTCTTTTGGAGAAATTCCTAGGAGTATTGAAATTGGCGCCGAGGACATCATTTTGAGTGACCATCATTTTTGGGGTGGGCTACGCGCGTCGATGACATTAACGGGTATTTGTGGGACTTTTGGCCGAGATTTGTCTATGCATTCCAATAGTCATTTGGGCATTTCATTGGCTGCTATGGTACATTTGGGTGCGGCTTTGCCTAAAATGACCTATGCTTTAGATACACATTATCCATGGCAATCGGACGAAATTATTATCGGTGGGCGCATGAAATTTGAGGATGGTTCGGTCGAAGTACCCAGCGAACCTGGTTTAGGAGTGGAATTAGATCGAGCGGCCTTAGCGGCCTTACATCAAAACTATGTAGCCTGCGGCCTAACCAAACGAAATGACGAAATTGAAATGCAAAAAGTTAATCCGGATTGGACTTTCAAAGCCGTTCGTTGGTAATTTAAATTAGTTTACTATGATTCGCCATTCTGTTATCTTAACACTCAAGTCGAGCTTATCCCCAGCGGATAAATTGCAATATTTTGCAGCGGTAAATGAATTGAGACAAATTCCAGGAGTTCAAAAGTTTGAGGTACTAAAGCAAACGAGTAGTAAAAATCCTTTTCAGTATGGGATTTCGATGGAATTTGAAACCCAACAAGCGTATGACTTGTATGCTGGCCATTCTTTACACACGGCCTTTGTTGCAAAATATTGGGCGGAGTGCGTGGAGGATTTTTTAGAAATCGATTATCAAATGCTTGATCAATAAAATCAGTTTTATAGATTGACTTTTAAGCGCTTGGGCTTAGCTTTACTAACTTTTTAAAAGTTAGTAAAGCTGCGGGGTGAGGTCCCTTTTTCCCACATTACAACAGCTCAATGGTACTGAATTTTCTAATTTTTCAGAGCAAAAGCCAAATACTTATCTCCGGATTTAGTTTTTACCTTCCCTCCTCCACATGCAATGACGATATACTGAACGCCGTCAATGGAGTATATGCTGGGTGAAGCGTACCCGGCGGCGGGCAATTTGTATTGCCATAAAATCTTTCCGGTTTGTCGATCCAAGGCCCGAAACATTTCATCTTTTGTTGAGGCTATAAATAGTAAGCCGCCCGCAGTCACTGCTGGACCACCGTATAAATCCGTCCCCGTAGGCGCAATTCCCTTAGCCGTTAATTCAGGATATTCGCCCAAAGGAATTTGCCAAAGGTGTTTTCCCGTATTCATTTCAATCGCAGTTAAGGTTCCCCAAGGCGGTCTGCTGACCGGATATCCTTTGCTATCATACCAGCGCGTATAGCCAGTAAAGCTAAAGGGGGAAAAGTCTAGCATAGATTTTTTTATCGGCCCCTCGACGGCTAAATTCAATCCTTGGGTATAAGCCAAAATAGCCTTTTTTTCAGCCGCGGAAAGAAAATTAAAAGCGGGCATTCTTCCCCTTCCTTTAACTAAAATTTGATTTAAAAGGGGCTCCGAATATTTTTTATGGACTTCCCTTAATGGAGGAATGGTCCCATCTTCACTTCCTTCGCGATTTACCCCATGGCAACTTTGACAATGTTGGACATATAGCGATTTGCCTGAGTTTTCAATCGATTTTTCTACGGGAACTAAAGAGCTATAAACAGGATTTTGTTTGGCAGGAATGTACATGACACTATTTTCATCCACCGCCGCGCCACCCCAAGTTGCCCCTCCATCAGTCGCTGGGAAAAAAATAGTTTTCTTTGTTATACTTAGGGGAATAAATGGCTGACCCGTTTGGGAATTGCGGAGTTCAGCGATAATTTCGTCCTTATTTGACGCCCATTCATTCACATCTTTTTCGGTAAATGATTGCTTGACAAATGGCAGAGGCCAAAGTGGAATAGGCTGTGTTTTAGAAGTTTGTTCACCGACAACATCCGAAGCGGGGAAAGGCCTTTCTTCAATGGGGAATATAGGCTTACCCGTTACTCGATCAAAAACAAACATAAAACCTAATTTGCTTAAAATAGAAACGACATCGCGTTTTTTGCCATTTTGTGTAATCGTAAATAAATTAGGTGGTGCCGGAATATCCCGGTCCCAAATGTCATGATGTACCGTTTGAAAATGCCAAAGCCGCTTTCCGGTACGAATGTCTAAGGCCAATAGGCAATTGGCAAATAAATTATCCCCCTTCCTATTTCCCCCATAAAAATCAAATGCAGCTGAACCGGTAGGAACAAAAACAATCCCTCGTTTGGAATCTACCGCCATACCCATCCAGTTGTTAGCCCCGCCAACATTCTTGTAATTATCCTTTTCCCAAGTTTTATATCCGTATTCACCGGGTTTTGGAATCGTATGAAAAGTCCAAATTAATCGCCCACTAGTTGCATCAAAAGCGCGAATATCTCCAAGCAATGCAGGGGCGGATTCGGATACTCTGGTGCCAACAATCAATGTATTTTTGTAAATGGAAATCGGAGTGTTGAGCACCGTATAATCATCTGAACCAGGGCGTTTTATTCCTTTAAGCAAATTTATTTTACCATTTTGACCAAAATTTTCATCGGGCTTTCCCGTCTTAGCATCTAATGCAAAGAGGTAGGAGCCATAACCAAAAAATATTTTTGAACGGTGCCCCCGGGATGAATAAAAGGCCACACCCCGACTGTTCATATTCGGAGTTTTTTCTTGAATAGCTGTTTTCCAAATTTCTCGACCACTTTTAGCGTCTAGAGCGAATGCCTGCGATCCTGCCGAAACGCCATACATGACCCCTTGAATGATGATTGGATTACATTGAATTTGGGTGGTTTGGTTGACGGTGTCAGCACCACCAGAAGAATAGGACCAGGCAAGCTTTAAATTTTTGACATTACTAACATTTATTTGAGTCAGTGGCGAAAAGTGATTTCTGTTATCACCGCCATGATAGCCGGCCCAATCCGTAAATTCAGGTGCGGTGTAAAAACCGAAAATGCCAATTAAAAATATAGCCCCTATTATTCTCATTTTTGAAGATAAAAAATATTTTTTATTATCAGGTTCTTGATCTAAAAAATCAGTTAAAAATAGCAATATGCGGAAGTGGGGCTTTAGCTTTGCTAAATTTAAAAATTTAGTAAAGCTGGGGACTGGGAATCCGTTTATTTTTTAATTTTTTTTGAGGGAATTGTCATTTACTCGAAATTTTTTGGCATTTTTATGGGCTTTATTTTTAAAAATGAAAAGACGCGAATTAATAAAATCTATTGGTTTGGCTGCAGCGGCAACTTCAATCTTGCCAGATTGGTTGCATGGCTGGTCCGTACAAAAATTAACACCATCTTTAGCTTTTAGTGATGATCAAAAAGATAAGTTGTCCTTAATAGCCGGAACCTTTATTCCTGAGGGCGCCGAAAAGGGGGCTATTGGTGTTGGTGTAGGTAAATTTTTAGATGTATTATTTGCCGACTGTTTCACGGCGGCAGATCAAAATAAAATTAAGGAATTTTTATTGGAAGTTGACCTACTCGCCAAACAGTTATTTCAGCAATCATTTAGCCAATCGACCCAAGAACAACGGGAGAAAGTCCTTCAAAATTTGGCAGCAAACCCCACACATAAATGGGCGGCAGATACATTAAGAAATGAGACGATTCGCGGTTATACCACTTCAGAATATGTTATGGTAAATTATTATCACTATGTAATGGCGCCTGGATTTTACCATGGTTGCGTTACGGTTTAATTATGGCAAATTTCAATATAGATAGCAAAAAAAAATTCACCTATGACGCAATTGTCATTGGTTCTGGAGCGAGTGGCGGTTGGGCCGCCAAGGAACTTTGTGATCGTGGCTTAAAGACATTGGTTTTGGAGCGCGGGCGCCAAGTGAAACACGTGGAAGATTACCCAACGGCGTCTAAGGCTCCTTGGGAATTTCAGCATCGAGGGACTGTGCCCATCGCAGATCGAGAGGGATTTTCAAATGCGAATTTTTTAAGAGAAGAAACGAAACATTGGGCATTACCAGATGATGAGCAACCTGTGGTATACGAAAAACCATTTCGTTGGACGCGTGGATATCATGTAGGAGGCAAATCCCTTTTATGGGCTAGACAAACGCAGCGATGGTCTGATTTTGATTTTGAAGGGCCAGCGAGAGATGGTTTTGCCACGGATTGGCCTATTCGATACAAAGATATGGCTCCTTGGTATGACCATGTAGAAAAGTTTGCGGGCATCGCTGGATTTAATGATAATTTGCCTGAATTACCTAATAGCATAGTCCAAAAGGGTTTTGAATTAAATTGTGTCGAGGCGCATTTTAAAGAAGTTTTAGCCAAAGAATATGGAAATCGCTGGGTGGTCGGTGGCCGTTGCGCCCATTTAACGGATCCTCAAGAAATTCATTTCCAACAAGGTCGGGGCCGTTGCATGAGTCAAAAAATGTGTAACCGTGGATGTAATTTTGGCGCCTATTTTAGTAGCAATGCTTCCACTTTGCCATGGGCAGCCAAAACCGGAAATTTAACACTTCGTCCAAATTCCGTGGTGCATTCTATTATATATGACAATAAATCGAATAAGGCCGTTGGCGTGCAAATCATCGATTCTATTTCCAAAGAAATGGTTCCCTATTACGCTAAGGTGATTTTTGTCAATGGGTCGACGATCAATAGCAATGCGATTTTATTAAATTCAATTTCTTCCAGATTCCCAAAGGGCCTTGGAAACGACTCAGGCTTATTGGGGCATTTTATTGCTTGGCATAATTATAGAGGGAGCGCCAATGCTTCATTTGACGGATTTAAAGATAAGAAAACCGAAGGAGGAAATCCGAGCAATGCTTATATCCCTAGATTTCGAAATTTGCACAAACAAGAAACGGATTTTTTAAGGGGTTATGCCACGGGAATTGGTGGAGGCCGAGGCGAGTATTCTTCTCGGGAAGGCATGGGGGATGATTTAAGAAAAAATTTATTGGAACGCAAATTGGGGTCATGGAATATTTCGGCTTGGATGATGGGGGAAACGGTGCCGACGGAAGAAAATCACATACGACTTCATCGTGATTTAAAAGATAAATACGGCATCCCTCAAATAATTTTTTCTTGTGATTGGACTGAAAATGATGTAAAAATGGTCCAAGATTTCAGGGATCAAATGCAAGAAATGTTTGAAAAAGCAGGGTATAAAAATATACGAACGGCGGATTCAAAATCCGCGCCAGGTGCTGATATTCACGAGATGGGAGGAGTTCGAATGGGAAAAGACCCTAAAAATTCTATCTTAAATGAATGGCATCAGGTGCATGGGTGTAAAAATGTTTTTGTCACGGATGGTGCTTGTATGACATCTACCAGTACACAAAATCCCACCTTAACCTACATGGCTTTCGCGGCAAGAGCGGCAAACCATGCAGTAGACGAATTAAATAAAAAGAACCTATAAACGAAAAAAATGAAAAAGAACACCATTATCCTGGCCCTTTTGGGAATCATGTTGAGCTTAGGCACGCTGCAAGCTCAGAAACTTTACACCTACCCGATAGGTGTTCAAACGTATACTTTTAGAAAGCATTTCCCTGTGAAAGGCGCTGAAAAAACACTTGATCTAATTAAAGAATTAGGCTTTACAGAAATAGAAGGCGGGGGTGTGAAAGGAATGACTTTGGAAGAGTATAAGAAATTATGTGATGCTAGGGGCATTAGCATCCCATCGACGGGTGCGGATTTTAACGAACTATCCAAAGACCCAATGGCGGTCGTTCAAAGAGCAAAAATTTTAGGCTCTAAATTTGTCATGTGCGCTTGGATTCCCCACAAAAAAGGCGAATTCTCTTTAGCCGATGCACAGAAAGCCATTGAGGTTTTTAATAATGCTGGAAAGGTTTTAAAGGAAAACGGAGTAACCCTTTGTTATCATGATCATGGATATGAATTCCAACCTTTTGAAGATGGGACATTGTTAGATTACATCATTAAAAACACAAATCCCCAATTCGTATCTTTTGAGATGGATGTATTATGGACGATGCATGGTGGTGGTGCCGATATGCCAGTAAAGCTGCTAAAAAAATATCCAGGCCGATTCAAATTAATGCACGTCAAAGACCTTCGAAAGGGGATAAAAGGCGATTTGACAGGTGGCACTCCTGCTGAAAATGATGTGGCTGTGGGCGCTGGTCAGGGCAACTGGAAGCAGATTATTAAATTAGGCAAAAAAGCCGGGGTTGAGCATTGCTTTATTGAAGATGAAAGCGATAAGGAATTAGAAAATATACCTTTAAGCATTGCATTTTTAAAGAGTTTATAAAAGCGGACAAATTTATATCGGCTTAGTTGAAATGATAAGCCTTTCGCAATCATTTATGGTATAATATTCCATTTTCGTTAAAATATACTTTCTTTTATAATCGGTATTGATTTCGATTATATCCGTCAATTTTGTCTATTAGGCAATTTTGAAAAGCTAGATAGCGGCATTAATATTTTAATAAAAAATTAAAAGGGGTCAGCTAATTTAGGTATTGTAGGAAATAGAATTGAGTTGACACATCATTAAAATGAAAACAAAAGTAGGTTTATTTGGCATAGGATTAGATACTTATTGGGCTCAGTTTGAAGGCTTGCTTGACAATTTGAAATTGTATCAAAATTTAATTAAAGATACCATAGGCCAATTTGGCGTTGAAGTTGTCGATGCGGGCATGGTGGACAATCCTATAAAGGCACGTGAGGCCGCTGATTTTTTTAAGGTAAATGACGTTGAAATTGTTTTTTTATATGTGTCAACCTATGCTTTATCATCCACCGTATTGCCTATTGCGCAGAAACTGAAAGTTCCCGTAATTATTCTGAATCTCCAGCCAGTAGCCGTACTCGATTACGATAAATTCAATCAATTAAATGACAGGGGTTTGATGACAGGAATATGGCTAGAAAACTGCCAAGCCTGTTCCGTACCTGAAATTGCTAGCGTATTTAACCGTTCGGGGATCACATACGATTTTGTTACCGGATACCTCCAAGACGAAAAGGCATGGAAGGAAATTGAAACATGGGCAGAAGCTGCACGGGTATCACGCGCTATGCGGAATAATCGTTTAGGTATTTTGGGACATTATTATGGCGGAATGCTTGACGTATATACCGATTTGACTAAACAATCAGCGGTATTTGGAACTCATATTGAATTATTGGAAATGTGTGAATTGAAGAAATGCCGCGATGAGGTAACTGACATGGAGGTAGAAGCTAAAATTGAGGAGTTTCATCAAATTTTTGATGTGGACCCTACGTGCGAAAAGTATGAAATTGAACGTGCTGCAAAGACATCGGTAGCTTTAGATAAATTAATTAAAAACCATCATCTTGGTTCAATGGCTTATTATTATGAAGGTGAGAACGGCAATGAATATGAAAATATTGTTACTTCTGTTATTGCAGGAAATACCTTGTTGACGGGACGAAATATTCCTGTAGCGGGGGAATGTGAAGTGAAAAATGCGCAAGCAATGAAAATTATGTCAGAATTTGGCGCGGGTGGGTCCTTCTCAGAATTTTATCTAATGGATTTCAAGGATGACGTTATTCTGCTTGGCCATGATGGGCCAGCACATTTTGCTATTGCAGAAGGGCCGGTGGGTTTAGTTCCGCTTCCCATTTATCACGGAAAGCCCGGCAAAGGATTATCTATTCAAATGACAGTAAAACATGGTCCAGTTACCTTGCTTTCAGTAGTGGAAGGAAAAAATGAGGTATTTCTTTTGCTTGCTCAAGGCGAATCAGTTGAAGGGCCTATTCTCGAAATAGGCAATACCAATAGCCGATACCGTTTTCCCATAGGCGCGAAACGGTTTATGAATGAATGGTCGAAGCAAGGACCAGCCCATCATTGTGCGATCGGTATTGGACATATAGGAAATAAAATTGAAAAACTGGGTCAGATTTTAGGCATTGAAGTGGTGACGATTTGTTAAGCCAACAGAGGAACGCAATGTGCTTAATTAGTAGCTCAGTTCATTGAAAATGGGTTTTCTGAATGTAATTTAAATCATTTTTTGAGGGAATTAAATATGAATAGGTACTTGCTTAAAAAAAGACAGATTATTTAATGATTGCGATTTTTATTTTGTTTAAATATTTTCGAATTTACCTCCTTATTTATTGGCATAAAAATTTATAATTAAACATAAAAATGATGAAAAAGTATTTATTTATCTTTTGTTTTTTGGGTTTAAATTCGATGATTTTTGCCCAAGATCGCCCTTTACAAATCATTATGATCGGGGCGCATCCAGATGATTGTGATATTAAAAGCGGAGGCACCGCCGCCCTTTTTGTGGCCATGGGTCATCACGTTAAATTTGTTTCTGTCACGAATGGAGATGCAGGTCATCAAAGCGAAGGCGGTGGAATGCTAGCCAAACGTCGCATCGCAGAAACCAAAGAGGTGGCCAAACGCCTTGGGGTTTCTTACGATGTGCTAGATAATCATGATGGCGAATTACTTCCAACCTTGGAAATACGCCTTCAAATAATTCGCAAAATTAGAGAGTGGAAAGCTGATGTGGTGATTGCCCCACGTTCCAATGACTATCACCCTGACCACCGCTATACGGGTGTTTTAGTTCAGGATGCGGCTTTCATGGTGGGTGTCCCAAACATTGCCCCAGATACTCCTCCATTACGCAAAAATCCTGTTTTTTTATATTTCCAAGATAATTTTAAGAAGCCAAATCCTTTCCAAGCAGATATCGCTGTCGACATAACTTCAGTCATTGCCAAGAAATTAGATGGTTTAGATGCACATCAATCACAGTTTTTTGAATGGCTTCCTTGGATCGGAAATTACGAATCCGAAGTCCCCCAAGACAAGGCTAAGCAAAGAGAATATTTATTGAGCAAGCGCGTTACTAAGGTAAATCCTGAAGTAAAAAAGGCACTTGAAAAATGGTACGGAAAAGAAAAAGCCGAACAGATTAATTATGCTGAGGCTTTTGAAATTTGCGAGTATGGAAGCATTCCGACGGAAGCTGAAATTCGCAGACTATTTCCGATGTTAGGTCGTTAATTTATTGAACATTGATAATGAAAAAAGCCTTTGTAATTTTATTCCTATGCCTAGGATGTTCCAAGTCAAGTGATCCAGGAAGTTCCACGATTCCAACGCCCAGTACGGGCGTGACTCCCGGTGGTTCTACGGGCGGATCCTCTACACCTAGTACGGGCGCTACTTCTGAAGTTCCACCCTATTTTAAATTAATTTATGGGGCTACAAAAATCACTTCTGACGGGACTTATGTGACGATTGAAGCCACAGGTGCCCCCGACCACAAAAGTGTTTATTATGCCACAAATAGTAGCTTATACGAAATTTTTTCTGGCAAAACCTATAATGGTTTAAACTTTGCAAAAAATCCTAATAGTATTTCTTCTGGACTGTACACCTTTAAAATACCAGTAAAGCCTGTTGCTTCAACTAAAGTTACCGCAACCCCCTTAGGTCCTATTGGTATTTCTTTAAATGGGGTTCCATTTTATAATCAATACGCTGGGCCTAACCAGCCATTGACTGGCGAAATGACTTCTTTTGATCAATATTATGGTCATCCAGCACCTGGAGGCAGATATCATTACCATGTAGAACCCCTGTATTTGACGACCGTGAAAGCAGATAAAATGGCTTTGTTAGGTTTTTTACTCGATGGGTTTCCCGTGTATGGGCCCTGGGAAAACGGCAAAGCAGTAACCAACGCGAACCTTGATGTGTTGCATGGACATACGCACGCTACCACCGAATTTCCAACAGGAATTTACCATTATCACATTACTCAAGAAGATCCTTATATTAATGGGAATGGTTTCTATGGCACGCCAGGCACGGTTTCTCAGTAGTTTTTTATTCGCGATTATTTTTTTTCAATGTTCGTCAAAAGAGAATAATGGCGCATCTCTTTTTTCTAAATTTTCAAAGAATTCCCCGGATGTTTTAAATGAAAAAATGCGTACCATTTCAGTAGATAATGCTCAAATTTCATTTGAAAATACTGGGGTTTTTTACCAAGGAAAACCATTTTCAGGAAAGCTTTTTCGATTAGATCCACAAACTCAAGATACCCTTAAAATTGAATCCTATGCGAGGGGAAATAGGCACGGGAATTGGATTCAATATTTTCCTGGTCATGTGTTGAAAGAATTTAGAACCTTTGACCAAGGGAAAAAAATAGGAGCATTTGTTCAATATTTCCCAACGGGCAAAAAACAACAAGAGTATCATTTCCAAAACGATGAATACCAGGGTGTGGCAAGTGAATGGAATGAAAGTGGGGTGTTGATTCGAGAAATGCATTATATGGCAGGTTACGAAGAAGGATCCCAAAAGCTATTTTATGACAATGGCCAAGTAAGGGCTAATTATGTTATGAAAAATGGCCGTCGCTTCGGTTTATTAGGAACTAAAAATTGTGTCAATGTCTCTGCGCGCCTACTTAATTAGTCATTTTTTATGGGCAACTTTTGCTTGCACTTCAAGCGAAGTAGCGCCCGCTTTGCCTTATTACAATACGCCAGATTTTGAACCCCAATTTTTTGAGAATAAAGAAAAAGCGGAGGCTAAAATTACGCACCATTTAAAACCCTTTTCTTTTTTAGACCAACACGGTCAGCTCATCAGTGATACTTTACTGCGAGGGAAAGTGCATGTGGCCAATTTCTTTTTTAGTCGGTGCACGAATATATGCCCGAACATGATCAAGCAAATGCGGGTGATTGAAACTGAATTTGGTCAAAATACTGAAGTGGAAATTTTATCATTTAGCGTGACCCCATGGCTTGATTCAGTCAGCGTGCTTAATAAATATGCACAGAAAAACAACATTAAAACCAAACAGTGGCACCTACTTACCGGAGATAAAAATGCCATCTATACCTTAGCGCGTAAATCCTATTTTGCCGAAGAAAATCTCGGGTTCACTAAAGACAATAGCCAATTTTTACACACCGAACATGTGGTGCTAGTCGACAAAACATTACGAATTCGGGGAATTTACAATGGGAGCTTAGGATTAGAAATGGAACAATTAGCGAAGGACATCAAATTACTATTGGCCGAAAAATAGTCGGCCCACGTATCCATTAAACTAAAATTAATGGCTTATTTACATTAAAATAAAAATGGATGCAAGCTAATTTTTTGTCCGTAGTCCTTATGCCTTTGGCCCTTGCACTCATCATGATGGGCCTGGGATTATCGCTAACAATAGCTGACTTTAAACGCGTTTATCTTTTTCCAAAAGCCGTTATTATTGGCCTGTTTTGTCAAATGTTTGTCTTGCCCATTATTTGTTTTTTAATCATCAAGGCAATGGGTATTCCACCAGTATTAGCCGTGGGTTTAATGCTACTCGCTGCTGCTCCCGGCGGACCCTCAGCCAATCTTTATAGCCATATCGCCAAAGGAGATGTGGCACTTAATGTTACCCTTACAGCTTTGAATAGCCTATTTTCCGTGTTTTCCATAGCTGTCATTGTGAATGTATCCATGGCTCATTTTTTACAACAAAACACCTATGTCCCCTTACAATTCAGTAAAGTTTTGGAGGTATGTTATGTCGTCATATTGCCTGTTGGCCTAGGGATGATCATCCGAAATCGCGCGCCCCAATTCACCCAGAAATTAGAGCAGCCAGTTAAAATAATTTCCGCTATTTTTTTAGCCTTAATCATTATTTTGGCAGGCCTTCGCGAACGCGATCATTTGTGGGCCGATCTCAAGACCGTTGGCCTAGCGGCCTTAACATTCAATATTTCTTGTTTATTTCTCGGCTATTATATTCCGCTATTTTTCAAGCTTTCTACAAAACAAGCCATTGCCATCGGAATGGAAATTGGAATTCACAATGGAACTTTGGCTATTTATATTGCCTTAAATGTGATCGGCAATGGAACGATGACGATACCCGCGGTGGTGTACAGCATCATGATGTTTTTGACGGCGGCGGTATTTGCGTGGTTGGTGAATGTGCGTCGGAATCCAATTTCATCTTAGCGATTTTCTTGATGGACCAGGTGTAAAGCACCTCAACTTTCTGTCTTGCCCAAGGCGTTTTTCTCAAAAACGAAAGGCTTGATTTAATGCTAGGTTCGAACGAAAAACAATTAATTCTAATCTTTTTTGACATTTCATCCCAACCGTATAGCGCGACTAAATCTGTCAGAATCATTTCTAGTGTTTTTCCATGTAAAGGATCGTTCGATTTTTCTTCCATATTCAAAATTAAGGTAATTTTTTGAAATCAATGGCAGGTATTTTATTTGCTGCAGCCCTTTTGAAACTTTGATTCAATAAAGCTAGGCCATTAAAAAATCCTCCATTTTGCAAATAAAAATACCCTACTTTTTCTCCTCCCTCATAGTCTTTTCTATAGCCTCGTTTAGCGATGTCATCGCCGGTGAATTTTGCTTCTGTTAACTCGAACCATTGGCCGTTGGAATCGCAAAGCCATTGATTTGAATAATGGGCCTGCCTTAGAATATGGCCAAAATTAGGATTGAAATTCTCAACAAATGAATGGGGTCTTTTATACCAGGTATCTGTTTTTGGCCGACTAAATGAGGCGATGAGCAACCAATCAGGCGAGCCAGATTCTTTGAAATAGGCGGTATAATGGGTGGCCCCATAGCCATCGGGTTCCACCGAATTTAAAAATTGATACGTCTTTCCTGCCTCCCATTTGTATTTTAAATAGCTTTGCCCACCGGAACCTTCATTTCCAAATTCCCCGGTGTAAACTCCTGCTCCCTTTTTTAACATTTTGATTTTTTGATCCTCGGGAATAGAAGCTGGATTATCTGTTTTAAATGGACTCCAAACAGAAAACAAAATGCGCCTTTCATTTTCGGAATTTACTTGAAAACCAAAATATCCCTCCGCAAATCCATTGGCCATAAAATAGGAACCTATGGGATCTAGGCCAACAGGAATAGTCACTTCATTATAAAACCATTTTACACTTTTTTCTTCTGGCATAACATAAGACAAATGCACGGATGGGCCTCTTCGGCCCCAATAAAATCGATTGTCTATGTTGTCCTTAACAAAGCTAAATTCGCCAGGCTCATTGGTCAGGATTATTAAGGAGCTTATGGCTGCAAAACTATTTGTTTCTTTAGAAATTCCCTCCAAAACTAGTTTTTGGTAGCCCGCAGTCAATACAAAATCCCCAATAAATACAAGATTCTTTTGAAATTTAGTCAGTTGGACTACAAGAGATTGCCCTCCTAAAGTACATTTGATTTTACTGGAAAACTCCCCGGGCAATAGCGCAATATATAATGCACAGGTTCTTGCTTTTTCATTTTTAAAATAAATTTTAAAGGCACTTTTTTCAGAAGACCAAGTCGTAATTCCATCCTCACTGATGGCATCATTGGGTACAACTTTTGGTTCAATAAACGTATTTCCTCCTAGGGGAATGGTCGTGGTATCTGATATGATCGCCTTTATTTGTGGCGCATCATTCAGTTCGCAGGCTGTGGCCGAGATTGAAAAGATCAAACACATGATCAGTAAAATATTCTTGTTCATAGGTCAATTAAAATTCAAAAGTATCCATTTTTATTTGCTTACGAAATCAAAATCAGCAAATTGCGCTACCCGTAAAAATTTCCTATGTTTACGAAAATTAAATCTGTTAAGTCAATGAAAACAAAGCAGTTATACTTCAGTATGTTGGTCGTAGCGATGTCGCTAGGCACCGCTTGGGCGATCCGGGGCCAATTTGGCCATGAACATGGGGCGGCCTGGGCCGGCGGGATTGGATCTTTAGCGACTCTTTTAGTGGTGAAAAGAAAAGATTGGCTAGCAAAATCTTTTTCAGTGGTCTTGGCAGGCGCTTTGGGTTGGGGCTTAGGCGGCATGATGAGTTATGGCTTGGTCGTAGGCTATGGCCGAGGAAGTGACTGGCCCAACGTATTTTATGGTTTATCCATGTTATTCGTGATTGGGGGTTTATATGGATTTTTAGGGGGAGGACTATTCGGATTAGGGCTTTCCAATACGATTAAAAAGCCAGTCAAATGGCCAAAATTAATCTTAGAAATGACCGCCGGTGGAATCATTTTTTATTTCTTTCTCGTCGAACAATTTGGTTGGAACATGACACCTCCGCGCTCAGAGGTATGGGCGGTTTGTCTGGGCATGGCGGTTGCGTTAACCTGGAATATGATCCGGGGGAAACAAAAATCAGCTCTGCGCGTAGCTATATTTTCGGGTTTAGGGGGTGGTTTTGGATTTGCCTTTGGCAACTTTCTCCAAGTATTAGGCCAAACCTCTGAGATTCATTTTAACTTTTGGAACGTGATGGAATATTCCTTAGGGTTCTTTGGCGGTCTTGGCTTAGCCTATGGGACTTTAACCAGCGATTGGGGAAAAGAAAAAGATGTGCCGACAAAAAATCAGGTATTCCCATTAATCATGTTGGTCCTTGTGATTCCCGTGATTATGTGGCAACAAAATTTCGAGTGGGAACGAATCCAATCCACGTTTGTCAAATTATTACCCACGGATAATTACGCCTTTTACGATGGGGTCATATGGGGATCTGTGATATTAATTGGCACCTTAGGGGCTTATTGGATCTTTAGATTTAAGAAATTTGAAACCTTAGATTATAGAGAAGTTAAGACCTTTTTCTTTGGCCATTGGGCCTTATATATCACGTTAAGTTTCCTGGTAACGGGGGCCTTCATCAGCACCTATCGTGTCGAGCAATATTTATACCTTGTTAATTTTGTGGTCATCTTTTTTCTAATAGATCGTACCGAACCTGAAATAAATCCTCGTTCTTTAAAGCTTTTTACGGGACTTAAAAACGCAGCTATTGTTCTCGTTTTCATCGGAATTCTAGCGGCCATCGCTGTAAGTTCTCATGGAGAAATTAAGGGGTCAAAAAAGAGGTTTGGTGCGGAACCCGTGGTGGTAGATACCATAAAAACAGATACCATAAAAAATAAATGATGCGGTTTAAGGTCCTTTTAGTTTTTTTGCTTTTTTGTTTAACGATTCAAGCACAAATTTTCCCTGGAAATCCCAAGCGGGTACTTTTCATCGGAAATAGTATCACCTATGCGGGGAGGTATGTGCAGATTATTGAGGCATACCAACGAGCGAAATTTCCAAGCCAAGAAATTGACATTTATAATGTGGGTTTACCCAGTGAAACGGTATCGGGATTATCGGAAGATGGACATGCCGGTGGGCGTTTTCCTAGGCCTGATTTACACGAGCGATTGGCCCGAGTTTTAGAACAAATAAAGCCCGACTTAGTATTCGCAACCTATGGAATGAATGATGGAATTTATCTTCCATTGGATGAAGTCAGATTTCAAAAATTTAAGGACGGGATTATTTGGATGCACGAACAAGTAGAATTTTCTGGGGCCAAAATTATTCACATCACCCCTTCCTTGTATGAAGAAAAAACGAATGAAAATAGTGGGTACGGGAAGGTGTTGGATGAATATTCACATTGGCTGACCGAGCAAAAAAATTGGCATGTGATTGACACCCACCGCGCGCTTCAGAAGTACTTAAATACAGAGTTAAAAAAGGATGCCAACTTTCGAATCTCGAAAGATGGAGTACACCCTGGCGATGAAGGTCACTGGATCATGGCCAAAGAAATTTTAAAGTATTTGGGTGCGAAAAAAATCGGTCGAATGAATTCCATTGAGGAACTGCTTGAACCGGTGAAAGACCCGAAAGCATTTTTTGATATCGTTGTAGAGCGCCATAATATCCTAAAAGATTCATGGCTAACGCAAACAGGTCATAAAAGACCTGAAATGAAAAAGGGATTGTCTCTAACAGAAGCTAATGTTAAAGCGGCTGATTTGATGAAAAAAATTAAAGAACTTACTCCATAAATGAGGGCCAGATGAAAAAATTATTGATCAGCAAGTTTGTAATTTTCCTAATCTTTAGCATGCAGCTTTCTTTGAAAGCTCAAAATAAAGTGGCATGGCCAAAAGGCAAAAAGATGGCCTTAAGTTTGACTTTTGACGATGGCCGAGCAAGTCAGGTGAATGGGGGCACGGCGCTTTTAGATCAATATGGAGTAAAGGCGACTTTATATGTGATGCCAAATGCCATTGAAAAAGACGTAGCGCTTTGGAAAAAGGCGGCTGAGAATGGCCATGAAATTGGGAATCATTCGGGCTTACATCCATGTTCAGGAAATTTTGCTTGGTCTAGAAATAGGGCATTAGAAGAGTATACCTTGGAAAAGATGCAAAAAGAATTGGTCGAGTCTAACGAACAATTGCATCAGATGATCGGCATAAAACCGGAGTCTTTTGCCTATCCCTGTGGGCAGAAGTTTGTGGGTAATAATGAAAAAACGCAAAGCTATGTCCCCCTGGTATACCAATTATTTAGCTCGGGTCGTGGCTGGCGTGATGAAGCGCCGAATGATCCCGCGTATTTAAATATGGCCCAATTGACCGGAGTCGAAATGGATGGAAAGAATTTCGACGAGATATTGCCTATGATTAAAGATGCGAGCGACAAGGGTTATTGGCTTGTTTTAGCTGGACATGAAATGGGTAAAGAAGGAAATCAAACCACCCGATTAAGCATGTTGGAAGATCTGATACGTTATGCACAAGATCCCCAACATGGCATTTGGATAGCTCCGGTAAAAGAGGTCACAAAATATGTAAAGCATTAATTATTTTTTCTCAATGGAGAACATGTCCCTCACTACTCCGTCGGCGCAAATCCATTGTGCATTTAATTTTTTATTCACCACATCGATCAGCATGGAACCTCCTTCGGTGACATTTGAGTATACGGAGGATTTTAATGGATAGTCTTTTTGCTTGCCACCCAATTGGCCCCCGGAACCATTAACAATATAAATGGTGCCTTGGCTTTCTCCTTTATTGATTACGTAGGTATTGGGAGCGACTTCATTCGCTTTTTTATGTACGGAAGGGTCATACGTAGCACTTTTACCCGTATGTCCGACCATAGGAGGGTTTCTTTCATAACCATGGCTGTGGCCACAAATCACTAAATCGACTTTATATTTTTCTAAGATTGGCGTGATATTTTCCCTGACTTTATACATCCAAATTTCGGTATCTGAGTCATGAGATGCTTTTGAGTAAGGTGGTTTATGCCAATATACGATCGTCCAAGGCAGTTTATTCGCCTCTAAATCTTTTTTCAACCACGTCGCTTGTTTGCCATTTTCGTTGTATAAGTAGCTACTGTCAGTTTCCATGGCTTCGCTGTCTAGGGAAATTAAATGTACATTTCCATAGTTGAAGGAATAAAAAGATTCAGTTCCGGAAGGTAAGCCCCCATTTTCTCCTTTGGTGGGCATGTTGAAAATTTTAAAATAAGGGGGCAAGGAAGGATCATGTTTTCCCGCATAATCATGGTTACCTGGAGATGGCCAAACAGGAAGATTTTTAAAGAAAGTATCTTGGTAAACTCTGAATACATGATTTTGGTATTCTTCTTCTTTTCCGTTTGAATAGGCATTGTCCCCCATCCATATCCATGCATCTGGTTTATGCGCTTTTGTTGCATTAAACATCGCATCGCGCACGTCCGCTTGGTTTTTAGAGCTATTTCCGAAATCTCCTAGGGCCCAAATACGTACCGGCTTTGTGGATCCAGCTTTAGGTACGGTATTAAAATAATGGGTTTCGTCACCACCCACTTTAGTTCCTGCGGAAATGATGGCGTAATAGTATTTTTTTCCGGGGCTTAAGTTTTTGATTTCGACTTCATGCTCGGTAAGTAAGTTAGCATCTGTGACAGATTTATTTAATTGGCCTGGGCTGTTGCCATAAATTACTTGGCTATTGGCCGCCATGTCGGTGCGCCAACGAACCACCCCCGAAGTGGGTGTAAAGTTTTGTAGGTAGGGTCCACGAATGACTTTGATGTCTTGAGCTTGACAAAAAAATGTAATGAGAATAAATAAGGCTGTGAAATGTTTCATGTTAATAGGAATAAATGGGTGTATTCGAACTAGGTTGTTCAAAATTACACAACTATTTTTTGGTTTAATATTTTTCATGTTAAGCCAGTATAAATTCTTTAGAATATTGCAAAGGTGTTTTGCCCGTGATTTTTTTGAATGCGTTGTTGAAGTTTGGAAAATTGTTGAAT
>CAMDRO010000046.1 GCA_945906795.1 Spirosoma fluviale | reverse complement strand
TCCTTGTAGCCACAATAATGGCAACGTAATTCTTGGTCACGCGCGTGATACGTTAAACTAACATCGCATTGATTACAAGATGCGATCCAATCACAATCTTGGCATTGAATATAAGGCGAATAACCCCTTCGGTTTTGGAATAATAAACTCTGCTTTCCCTGATCAAAATTTTCTTGCAAAACAGAAATCAAATCTAAAGAAAACCCACCCTTCATCTGCTTCATGCGATTGGCATATTTGGTATCAATCAACTGCATTTTAGGGAGTTGGGCCGCTCCAAACCGCTCCTTCAAAACCACCAAACCATATTTATCTTGTTTGGCTTGATAATAAGATTCCAACGAAGGAGTCGCAGATCCCAAAAGCACTTTGGCGCCTTGTTGGGCCGCGAGCACCATCGCCACATCTCGCGCATGATACCTAGGAGCAGGATCAACTTGTTTAAACGAAGACTCGTGCTCTTCATCTACAATAATTAATCCTAAACGAGAAAAGGGCAAAAACACGGATGATCGAACGCCTACCACAAAAGGATACTTGCCCTCGACAATCGACTTCCACACCTCAACACGCTCATTGTCTGAAAATTTGGAATGATATATACCGACCTGGTCCCCAAAAATCTTTTTGAGTCGGAAAACTATTTGAGTCGTCAGCGCAATTTCTGGTAACAGATAAAGCACTTGGTCTCCATTGGCCAAGGCTTCCTGAATCAATCGAATATAAATCTCTGTCTTTCCACTTCCTGTGATGCCATGCAACAGAACCACATCCTTCTTTTGAAACTGTGTTAAAATCGACTGATAAGCCTTAGTTTGAGCCTCGTTTAAGTCAAATGAACTGGGGATAAAATCATCTTCATTTGCTCCAAAACGCGAAACAACGACCTCGGAAATCTCAAAATACCCATTTTTAATGAGTGTTTGAAGGGAACTTTCTGAAAGCCCTGCTTGAGAAAAACTTGACTTTTCAAGCCCTTTATTATTTAATTCCGGATCTCGCAAAACCGGAATAAACTTTAGATAATGAAGTAAAACATGTATTTGTTTGGGCTTGTCTTCTATTAATTTAATTAGTTCAGTGAGTTTATCTTGGCTCTTCCATGCTGAACATAATCTGATTTTACGAATGACTTTGGGCGTGTACCGATCCTTAAGTTCATCAAAAATCAAAACAGCCGAATGACCCACCAGCGATTTAATGATGTGATAAGGGCTTTTTACATCGGCTATTCGAGCCACTTCATCATAACTGAGTGAACCCTTTTCGACAACCGTTTGATAAACTAATAATTCCTTTTCGTTTAAATCCTCCAATTTTGAAAATTCCGGATGTGCTTGGACTTTAGACTGACTTGAAATTTTTAATCCAGCGGGAAGGGCGACTTGAAATACTTCCCCCGGATAACACATGTAATAATCGGCCACCCATTGGAATAATTTAATTTGAGATTCAGTCACTAAGGGTGTTTCATCTAAAATTTCCAACAAGTATTTTGCTTGGTATTGTTTGGGCGGTTGATGATGCACAGAAGCAATCACCGCTGTCAGCACTTTTGAACTCCCAAAGGGTACGACAATCCGTAGTCCTAATTGGACTACCTGCGCCCAAATCCTAGGAACGCGGTAAGTAAAATGCCTAGGGATAGGCAAAGGGAGGAGTGCGTCAACAAATACCGTTGATTCTTCACTTTCAAAAATAGGATTAATTTCACTCATGCACTACAAAGAAACGGAAAGAATGGGGGAACAACAAGCCTCATAAAAGCCTATTTCCATTCAAGAGTTTGAATCAAATGAATGGCATCTTGTTTTAAAAATTTGATGATGGGGGCCAAGGAATCATTGGCCGTAGCCGTTTTTACATACACCGCACCCCTTAGAAAATGCTTCGTACTATCCGTGGTATAAAACTGAAAAGACGTAGCCACTTCCCCTTCCAACTCAATTAAACCGGCCTTCCTCCCCGATTTAGTCGTCATGACATAATCTTGAATTCCACTGGCCTTTCCTTGGTGTTTAGAGGCGAGTGTATACGCGTCCTGAATTAGAGCTGCTAATTTCTTCGTGTTTTGATTCAGAGGTTTGTAGGTCAGCTGGATGAATGCATCCCAACGAGGATAATAAATATAGAGCCAATGAGGTTCAGCCCAAGAAACGGAATCCTTCAAAACCTTAGCGTAGGAAGAAACTTCAAAAGTAAATGGATGTCCTTTTTCTAAGGAAACATAAGAAGCATTGGGTAATTCAATCCGATTAAAACCTTTGGGCCTGGGTGCATCAGCGAATTTTTGTTCTTTTTCATGCGTGCATGAAAGTAGGAATATCAAAAAAGCTAAGGTGTATTTACTGAGGTGCGTCGATGCCATAATGAGCTAAAATAGGATTTTGTATCATCTCAAACACACGCTCTCGCAATACAGGTACATCTTCATTCGTCATACCCAAGGTCTCCACGGGTGGATGAATTTCCACTTTAATAACGCCAGGTCTTAGCAGAAAATTTCGACCATTTAGCAACAAATGATTGTTGAAAAAGCTAATAGGTACTACCGGAACTTGCTGCAGGACCGCCATCATAAATGCACCATCCACCAAAGGTCTACCCATAATCGGAAATTTTTTGGAGACAATGCCTCCTTCGGGAAAAATAATAATACTCCTTTTAGCTTGCAAAGCTTTAATCGACCGGCCTAAAGAAGTGGCTCGACTCATGCGATCTTTTCGATTGACTAAAATATTTAGCCTGGCATATAGATACCCAAAAAGTGGCACTTTTTTAATTTCAGTTTTGCCAATAAACGAAAAGTAATTTTTAATGATCACCACCATTAAAGGAATGTCCAAATACGAAAAATGATTAGAACAAAAAACATAAACTTTTTTTCGATCCGGTTTGTAATGATATTTTACATGAATCCGAAGGCCGGCAAAAAGAAAAAACAATTGGCCCCAAAACCTAACTAAACGATGCGTATATCTTCTCCAAGATAATTTTTGGAGAAAAATAAACATCAATGGATATAAAAGTAAAAAAATAAAAATGAACCAAAATGCAGTCCAAAGAGAATAAATCACTAAAAGTGAATGAATAAATAGTGATTCTTTTCTTTTCATATCGAGTCAAATACCTGGATTAAACTCTTGTTATTCAACAGTACCTAATTGGACTGTATTGGTTTTTTTTCCTTGATGAGCAGGAATTGATAAGGTAGTCACAAAAACATCGCCAGCCGCAAGTAAATTTTTCCCTTTTAGCATATCGACCATCGAAGCGACTGTTTGCTCCACCGTATTTGCAGACGGGTCAAAGAAAAATACCTTAACACCCCACAATAAACCCATGGTCGACATCAACTCTTTGTTCGAAGTAAAGACAAACAAATCTGCTTTGGGTCTATGCGCAGAAAGCCTATAAGCAGTATGTCCAGAATTTGTCATACATAAAATAGCTTTAGCTTTCGAATCACGCGCTAATCGGCAAGCTCCTGCAATCAAACGATCGGTCAGGGCCACTTGTTGGCCTGCCAACGAGTGATTTTTGAAATATATAGCCGCCTCATCTCCTTTGATAATTTCCAATTCATTTTGTTGTTGCTCGACAATTTCATGAATATGTGCCATGGTTTCTACCGCTTTAATCGGGTAAGCACCAGAGGCAGATTCCCCACTCAACATCGTGGCAGAGGCCCCTTGTAAAACAGCGTTGGCCACATCGGATGTTTCAGCGCGAGTAGGCACAGGGTTAGTAATCATCGATTCTAACATTTGTGTAGCGACAATGACTGGTTTCCCAGCAGCGGTACACTTTTCGACCATCACCTTTTGAAGGTAAGGAACAACGGCACCATCCATTTCCACTCCCAAATCACCACGAGCCACCATGATAGCATCGGTTGCCTCAATAATTTCATCTAAATGATCGATTGCTTCCGGCTTTTCTATTTTAGCAATGACCCGTGTATTTTTTCCGTATGCCTTTATTTTATCTTTAATATCCCAAATATCAGCTGCTCTTCGAACAAAGGAAAGGGCAATCCAATCCACTCCATGGTCTAAACCAAAGTACAAATCAGCTTCATCCTTTGGTGTCAAACAAGGTAAAGAAACCTTTGTACCGGGAAGATTAATTCCTTTTTTAGATTTCAAAATACCTCCATAAATTACTTCGGTATACACTTCTTTTTTCACTGGATCAATGGAAATTACTTTAACTTCAAGATTTCCATCATCCATTAATATACGCTCGCCCACATTCACATCTAAATACATGGATGTATACGTAGTTCCCACTTTTTCAGCAGTCCCTAACAAATTTTCATCCATGGCAAAAATCAATTGCTTGCCAGCTTCTAAAACAACACCATTGTTTTCCACCAATTGCGTTCTAATTTTAGGCCCTTGTAAATCTTGTAAAATACTTAGGTTTAAATCTAGCTCCTTGCTTATTTCACGGATAGTATTTAACCTCTGTAAATGATCCTCATGAGTTCCATGAGAAAAATTTAATCGGAATACATTGACGCCTGCTTTAGCTAATTGGATTAATGATTCTTTTGATTCTGAGGTAGGACCTACAGTGGCAACAATTTTGGTTTTGCGTTGATACGACATATATTTAATCTATACTTATTTAATCGCAATTTACATTTAAGTCTTCAAAAAATGAATTTAAACCAGAATTAAACTTGAAATAATACTATAACAAGTTTTCATGACATAAAAAAAGGGATGCAGCGCATCCCCATTTTATATTTAATTCAATTTTTAATTTTCCCACATATCGTGTTCCAATTCAAGTAATTTATATTCCAGCAATTGCGACATTAATAAGCCCTCTTTCTCGCCTTCAAACATATCCGTCAAATACTTATTTTCTGCATTTCCTTTTTTAATGATACGCGCCTGAAACATACGTAAATCAAAAGCATCCGCCATATTTTTATGTTGGGTTTCATTCTCAGCATTATACCAGATACAATCAGGGTTACTTCTAAACAACTTATACACATCTTTATAGCGAAAAGAACCAACTGCCTTATCAAATCCAGCTTTGGTTTTTGACGCAGGTAAGACCAGTGTTAAGGCTTGAATATCAAAATACAACCTTGATCTCTTACGGTCTATCACAGCGTCCTCCTTAATTTCGATAATGCTTAGTTCTTTTGGGAAATAATAGGCCACGGTAGAAATGGAAGCTTTCGCATCAAAATTATCTTTAGTAGCTACTTCAGCGGTAGCTGCAGTTGCTTTTGCACCGCCAGCACCCCAACCGTCATCACTTCCTGCTCCACCTTTAGTTTCAGGTTTTTTAGCATCCTTTGCTACTTCTCCACCAAAACCAGCTGCACGTTCTGCCTCAGATAATTCTCCGTCACCTGTCGTTTCTTCCATCTTTAAATTTTCGACAAAAGCGGCTGCTGAAAGTTTAACTGTTAATGAGTCATTTTTGTAAGGAGTCAAAACTCCTGCTTTTACCCACTCAACCAAATATTTTGATATTTCATTGTTGATGGAAAAAAACGGTTGGTTAATCTTTTCGTTCAAGTCCATGCGACGCCATAAGCGAGCACGGTAATGAACATCCTCTTCATCGATCGGACGAATAGAATTTGGATTTTGAACGCGAGGTTTTTCTTGGCCATAAAGATGCAAAGAACCTAACACAGACAAAATCAATAAAATTTTACCAAATAATTTCATACCTATTTCTTTTTAGTTCAAAGGAATATTTTTTGCCATGGAGAAAGGAATAGTTTCCACGGCACCTTTGAAATTTTTCCTTTGTACACCCTTAATTTCAATGTAATAACGATCTCCTGCTTGCGCTTGAGAAGCCAATTTAGCAATTGACCCTGAACCTGGCAATGTCACATCATCGATTTTCCGTTGGCCTCTAGCGAGCGCCACATACAATTCCGAAACTCGGAAATTCGCATCTTCAGGATTTGTTGACTTAAAAGAATCATCCGCAATAGCTCTCGCATCTAAACTTCTTAAACCTGTAGCACTTGCCCCACGTTTCTCATCAAGCTCAGCTCCATTTCCAAATACCTTAACTTCTGGTCTAGGTACGCGACGAACCCTAAAAGTTTCTTTCCCTAACAAGGTTCCACTATTCGATACATTCAAGGTAATATTAGCCGCTGAAGGCACAATAGTTACTTTACCTCGGTTTTGACCTGCGATCGCCTCTCCACCTTCCGCACTAAACGACGGATTCCATAAAGCCCCTAATCCCGCTGAAACTACACTTAAGCGATTGGCACAACCTAAATAAAGGGCTGGCAAAGTAGCTGTTTCAATATTATAGGTCGGCTTCAACACAAAATAATCTTTCGTGATGGATTCTGTTTTAGGTCCAGCTGGACTCATGTAAGAAACAGTAGCGGTATATTGTTTTTTTGACATTCCGTTTCCATCATATCCACCACCCGAAGTTTTAAACTTAATTTGACCACGTCCATCGACCACAGGTATGGAAGAACCATTATAACTCATTCGAGGGGTAAATCCTGAGGAAGTGGCTCCTATAAACACTTCGGCTTGATATTCCATTCCCGCCACAACCGTGTTTGCATTAGCCGATACCTGAGCAAAAACTTTGTCAAATTTAATTTCCTTGGCACCCACTTTAGCGGCTAATTGGTTTAACACATCACTTTCATAGCGACGAATTTCCGCTTGTTTTTGACTTAAAGAAGCCAAAGCAGCAGGTACGGGTGTTTGAGCAAAATTTAATTCAGCAAAATCCTTATTGGATTGATTGCCATCGCGATTGACCGTGGGGTCATCTTTGGCATCCAATGCCAATGGAGGAAACTTAGTCCCTGGATCAGCCAACTTAGTTAATTGTTGGATAAACCCATCAAATAATGGAACTAATTTATAGGCCTCTCCTGATTTATTAGAGCCCACCATCAATTCAAATACCTTCTCCTCTTCTTTTAGATTTTTGATATTACCCGTTTCAGGATCAATTCCTCCACCAGCTTCTAAAACCTTACTCTTTATTTCATCTAAATGATTAACTAAGGCATCCGATATTTTCCTTACATCATTCGCTCTTCGCAACACATCTGCGTAAGCAGCTGGGTTCGGCAATTCTTTGATTCTTTCGTCGATTCCTTGGACAACACCTTTGTTTTTTGAACTTGCCGACTGGTTAGCAATTTCTAACGAGCTATTCAAAAGGCTGAATTTTTGCAATAAAGCATCACTTACCTGTAAAGCTAACAAGGCAGTTAACACCAAATACATCATCCCGATCATTTTCTGCCGGGGTGTTTCTTTTAAACTTGCCATAAATTTATCCTTTCATAGCGGTTAACATACTACCATAAACTTGGTTTAATGCCTGAATGTTAGCATTCAATTTAGCCAATTCTACCTTGAAGTTTTCAGCATCTTTTTGAGTAGATGCCATTTGCTCTACCGTCGTGTTAACATTGCCATAGTATCCGTTGATCGCTTTCAAATGCTTACTTGCTTCTTGGATTTCTGTTTCATAAACCACATTCAATGAGGCTAATTGGTCTCCCGCTTTCGCATATTGCTTCGCATAATTAGCCGCCTCCGTAGATGAAATCGAAATAGAACTTAATGACGTAGTCGCATCCGCAACGGTCTTATTTAAGGCTCCTAATGATTGTGATGAGCTATTCAATGAATTGACAAAATCTTGAGTTGCACCCGTTGCTTTTGAAATTTCCTGTAAGCTATTGGCCGTTTCAGTTAATCCTTTTAAGCTTTTTGTCAGGTTTTCTACCACCTCAGGACCTAAGCCTTGTTGATTTGCCAAAGCAGATAATCCTGCTGAAAAAGAACTATTTGCAGGAGCTCCATCCGCTAACTCCGGATAAACTTTCTCCCAATTATATTCTCTGTCCGGCTTAGCTTGTAAATACATAACACCAAATAAAATAAAAATAGCCGCTTCGGTAAACATTCCTACCATCAACATCTCATTAGCGCCTGTCCAATGAACAATTTTAAATAAGGCTCCTACGATAACGACTGCAGCTCCAAAACTAGCCACTACATTAATTGACTTTTCTAATCCTTTCATTTGATCAATTTATTTTTGAGTTTTCCAATGTTAAATTATTTCATATTTGGACGTCCCAGATATCTCATAGAACATCTAAATCCAATATATGAACGTTTTCTTGTTTGCAATTCATACGCGCGAGTACCTGTTTCCAAATAATAGGCGATATCCTTCCATGATCCTCCTCTTGTTACTTTTCTAGGCTCATCCGCATCTTTATTAACCGTATTCAAATCCCATGTTATCGCGACCGAGTTATCTGCATAAGCATCTTCACACCATTCAGCCACATTTCCAGCCATATTATATAAGCCAAAATCATTCGGATCATAGGCATTTGCAGGTGCCGTATAGGAATATCCATCTGCATCATAATTACCTCGATGCGGCTTGAAATTAGCCATCAAACATCCCTTCGCATTCGCAATATATGGGTTACCCCAAGGATATTTAACCGATGCTCTTCCTCCCCTAGCTGCCCACTCCCATTCTGATTCAGACGGAAGCTCAAATCTAGGAAGTATGTACATATTTTGTTTTTTACGGTAGTCATTCATCATTTTGGAACGCCACAAGCAAAAATATTTGGCCGCATCCCAACTCACCCCTACGATCGGATATTGATCAAAGGCAGGACTAGAAAAATAATATTCCGTCATAGGATCACCATTGTGAAATGTAAAATCAGCATTCCAAACAGTCGTATCAGGATAATATGCCGTCATAATTTTATCCTCACCCAAGACTGAAACAGAATCTTTCAATAATGAATTGGTAAATTGACGGTACTCATGATTCGTGATTTCCGTATCATCCATGTAAAATGCCGACACCGTCACACGTTTATTGAAATTTATGCCTGCACGAGATATCTCCTCATCTGCTTGGCCCATCATGTAACTACCCGATGGCACCAAAACCATTCCATAAGGAGTGGGCTGGGTCCAACCACGGCGATTAGAAGCCACAATTTCACCGTTGGCTATCCCTGGAGCATCTTTAGAACCCTTGCCAAACCTCAACAAGCCTCCTTTGCCTGAACTTCCCTTTTTACTACTTAGTGTTTTAGATCCTCCTGAGTTTTTAGAACCACAACTATTGATCATGGTTAAAGCAACTAAAACGGATGAAATCAAAAACAAACGCTTTGCTAAAAATTGTAAATTCATATAATCGAATTAAAAATATCTTTTGTTGAACGAAATCTATTCTAATAAATTGTGTTAATCACTCATAAAAGAATCTATACGGATTCAAATTCTTCAAAATTAAAGAATTTTCTATGAATAATTAAGGAATTAACTTTTTTTTCCAAGGTTTAAATTAATTAATCTTAAAACGTGGGGTCTTTATTGGCACTGCCTGAACCCCCAATTTAAACGTAGGCAGATTAAATTTAATAAATACCTCGTGAGTCAGTAAGGATTTTGCATCTAAATTCACTAAGGTATAATCAAGGGAATAACCAAGATTTAACCGATTATTCAATAAAGAAACCCCCAACATAGCGATCGCCGCATCATTTAACCGATAGGACCCTCCTACCCAAAACATATCTCGATATTCAACTCGGGCCCCCATTTCCGGCAAAATTTTTCCTGAATAATACCTTAATGAGCCAAATGGCAAGAAATCAAAGGAGGTATTGACTAATATTTCCGCTCCCGCATGAGCGGCAAAAACCATGGCCAAAGGCATCGCAGCTGCATTCGAATTAAACGTGTAGGTCGGACTCGTTAAGTGGTCCATGGAAATTCCTACATTCCAATTATCTTTAGAATAAACCATTCCAAACCCAAAATCAGGTAAGGATTGACTCACTGTTTTACCAGAAAGTTCTAAGGCCAATGGATCATTTGAATCTCGAACGCGAAAAACACGGCCATCAAAAGACTTAGCTTGCATACCTAAACGAATTCCCGTCGAAATTAACCCTGAACCTAATGCATAGTGATGAGCTAATTGAAGTCGAATCGTTTGCATACCCACCCCGGAAGGTGTCTTATCCGACAAATATAAAAATCCAATGCCTGCGTTCAATATACCCAATGGCATGGAAGCGCTTAATAACTGGGTTCCTAAACTGCCAGAACCATCTTGGGTAGATTCATAGCCTGACCATTGATTTCGAACATGCATTTGGACTGAGGTCTCATCATGCCAACCGGCAAACGCGGGATTTAAATTAGCGTTATTCAAGGAAAACATACTTAATCCAGGATCCTGTTGGCCTAAAGCAGCCGTACTAATCAATCCAAAAGCAAGAAAAAGCCATTTTCTGAAGTCAAAAACCGAAATGTAGTAAATACTTTGGCGCATTGAATAAAGTCGAATTTGAATAGGCAAATAAAAATAAGCAATAATTTGCTTCGAGCAAGATTATTTCCAAAAAAAAGCTCCTAAAGGAGCTAAAATTAATTATTTGCTTGCTTGATGTATTGCTCTAAAGCACCCGTCATAGAAGGGGCATTCGGCATGGGCGCTTGAATATCCAAAATCAAATTGGCATCTTTTACCGCCTGAGCAGTGGTAGGGCCAAAAGCCGCAATTCGAGTATTATTTTGTTTAAATTCTGGAAAGTTTTCTAACAAGGAGGTAATTCCTGATGGACTATAGAATGCAAGGACATCATAAAATACATTTTCTAAATCTGACAGGTCAGATGAAACCGTTTCATACATAACGGCCTCCGTGATTTTAAAATCATTGGTGCCCATGTAATCCGGAAGATCTTTTTGACGCTTATTGGAACAAGGAAAAAGGAAATTTTCTGTCTTATGCTTTTTAATTACCTCCAATAAATCCAAAGCAGTCTTAGTTCCTGTAAAAACTTTACGCTTACGTATCACTATATACTTTTGAAGATAATTGGCTGTTTGCTCCGTGATACAAAAATATTTCATATCAGAAGGAGTTTCAATTTTCGCCTCCTTACAGATTCTAAAAAAGTGATCTATCGCGTTCCTACTCGTAAAAATAATAGCCGTATGCTCCAGAATATTAATCTTTTGCTTCCTAAATTCTTTATATTCAATTCCCTCAACCTCGATAAAAGACCTAAAATCTACCTTGATATTATATTTCTTTTCAATATCAAAATAAGGGGATTTGGGATCCGTGGGCACAGCTTGAGTAACCAAAATATTCTTGATTTTTTTCACCCTTTTGGGATCTGGTTGTATCACATTTAATTCACTCATACAATTTCAATCTTTTGTTATAATTAATTTTGATGCAAAAATCAAAACAAAAACAAATATACGATTAAATTTCTCAAATCTCATCCAAGTGAATTACATAAACTCAGGAAAAATCAATTCTCTTATCCCAAATAATAATACTTGGCCTTCAATAATAGCTAAATAGGCCAACAGCAAAAGTGGATTGAATTTGAAATGTTTTTTAAAAATAATAAAAAAATAAATGGCTCGGATTAGGAAGTATACATCCACTGCCGTGCTAATCCAATATAAGTTATTGACAAATATGGGGCCCATATAGACCGAATAGATTAAAATAGAAAAGATAAGCAAAGTGAAAAACTGAATGTTGGTTTGAATCGATTTAAAGAAATGTATGCTGGCCAAGTTGTCTAACTTAAATAAAGAGCAAAAAATTTGATACATAAAAAACCGCAAACTGAATATCGCGAAAGCCACGATCGTCTTTGTACCTATAAACAAAAAGGCTTCACTGAAAATCTCAGTCATTGAACTCCCTAAAGTGAAAGTTTGATTTAATGTCTGCAATAAGCCATTAAAATAGGCTAAATAAGCGGTAACTAAGCTTAAGATAAAAATGACCACTAGATTGGGGAATGCGAAAGGCATTTTTGCGATGTTGACATCCTTGATTTCCCAACTAAGCCAATCGGAAAATCTGAAATACGAATGAAAATATTTTGGGAAAAATGAATATAAAAAACCTAAAAGGCTTAATAAGCTTAAGATGGCTAAGGCAAAAAAATTATTAATTCCTGAGCCCTCACGAACCTTCATCTCGAAGGTATCTGAAATGGTAATCTTCCCCCTTTCTACATTCTGCTCAATGAAAACTTGCTGGGGGAGCCCATTTAATTCATTCCCATAAAACGTTAAAACAAATCGATCCGCTAAGGGCTGCTTTCGACTCAGGCTATCCAAATTCATCCTGATCAAAGTCCCTTGAGTTATTTTACGACAAAAAACTCCATTAAGAAATAAGGTATAGTTGTTTGATGCTTCAATTTTCAAATACCCCTTCGGAAAATCAGTCGGATTAATAAGTACTGATTTAGATTTGTAATTAAAATGCCTCGTTGATATATAGGGCAAAAAAGCCTTCCAACTCGGTTGGAATACTAACCATTCCTTCTCAAATGAATGGATGGTTTGCCACTCGGCCCTGGAGGAAAATGTCAGAGTTACAAAAAGAAAAAATAAAAAAAATCTGCTAAACAATTGTTTGCATACCAACTGTCTAACAGATTTTTTTAATAAAAAAGGAATCATCCTTTTATGAAATTTATTTCGCGGCAAGCGCCTTGATCATTGTTTCGCCAATATCAGCTGGAGAATACACGACATGAATTCCACATTCAGTCATGATTTTCATTTTAGCTTCCGCTGTATCATCCGCACCGCCAATAATGGCACCTGCATGACCCATTCTACGGCCTTTGGGTGCTGTTTGACCTGCTATAAAGCCAACAACCGGCTTACGATTACCATCTGCTTTTATCCATTTAGCCGCTTCGGCTTCCATGCCGCCGCCAATTTCTCCTATCATCACAATACCCTCCGTCTCTGGATCGTTCATTAATAACTCAACCGCTTCTTTGGTCGTAGTTCCTATGATCGGGTCTCCTCCAATTCCAATCGCCGTTGTTTGACCTAAACCCGCCTTTGTCAACTGATCAACCGCTTCATAAGTTAAAGTACCTGATTTAGATACAATACCAATCTTTCCTTTTTGGAAAATGAAGGCAGGCATAATACCTACTTTACACTCCCCTGCCGTCATAACGCCCGGACAATTTGGCCCGATCAATCGGCACTCTTTATGATTCAAATATTCCTTAACCACAATCATATCTTTGGTAGGAATACCTTCCGTAATACAAATAATCACTTTTATCCCTGCATCAGCGGCTTCCATGATCGCATCCGCTGCAAATGCAGGCGGAACAAAAATAATGGAGGTATCAGCCCCTGTTTTGGCTACCGCATCAGCAACTGTATTGAAAATAGGACGGTCCAAATGCATGGCACCCCCTTTTCCTGGTGTAACCCCCCCGACAACCTGAGTACCATAGGCAATCATTTGCTCTGCATGGAACGTACCCTCAGTTCCCGTAAATCCTTGGACAATAATTTTTGAATTTTTATTAACTAAAACACTCATGAATATGTTGGTTATGTAAACTAAGGCGAAAAAATTTTCTCAAAGGTACAAATTATTGATAAAATTCATCAAAAACCTTTTGAATGAAAGGAAGAAAAATTTGATGTGATATATTTGTGTAATTTTAATCAGATTTATAAACGAATGCTCAAACACCTCCATATTCAAAATTATGCACTCATTGACTCCATAGATCTTGATCTAGGAAGCGGCCTTAGCGTAATTACAGGAGAAACTGGGGCTGGAAAATCCATCTTATTAGGCGCCATTAGTTTGTTGCTGGGTCAAAGAGCCGACACAAAGACCCTATTTGATTCTGAAAAAAAGTGTGTGATTGAAGGTGCATTTTCTTTGGACTTGCACCAACAACTAAAAGATATTTTCATCGAGGAAGAAATTGATTTTGAGGATCCTTGCTTGATCCGTCGAGAAATAAATCCACAAGGTAAATCAAGGTCTTTTATCAATGACACTCCGGTCAATTTAGAATCCCTGCGAAAAATAGGGATTGAACTTGTTGATATTCATTCCCAACAAGACCACGGTTGGATGTCGAATCCTGATTTTACCTTAGATATCATTGATAGTTTTGCCCAAAACCATCAATCAAAAAACGCGTTTCAAGTTGAGTTCGACAAGATGCAGTTGGCCAAAATGGAATTCTTGATGCTCGAGAAACAAGCTTCCCAAGGATCACAAGGGTTAGATTTTTTAAAATTTCAATGGGAAGAATTAGATAAAGCCAATCTCCAATTAGGGGAATTTGATTCCCTAAAGTCTAGCGTAGATAAACTAGAAAATGCGGAACAGATTCGTGAGAAATTAGCTAATTTGGGGAATTTGGTGAGTATTTCTGACTTGTCAACGATCCAGCAATTACAATTAGCCTTGCAACAGGCACAATTTTTGAGTAGGTATGGAGATGATTTTGAGGTTTGGAGAAAACGCTTAGAATCCATTTGGATTGAATTGAAAGACATTGCTTCCGAAATTGAAGATGAAGCAGAAAATTTTATTTCTAATCCTACAGCACTCATCGAAAAACAACAAAGATTAGACGTGTTAAATCGCTTGATGCAAAAGCACCATGTCAACAACATGGAGGATTTAATCCGGGTAAGAGATACCTTTGATGAGCAGATTTCCTCTTTTGAAAACATAGATTTAGAATTAGAAAACGCAGAGAATCGATATAAGGGACTTCAAGTAACATGCCAAGCAGCAGCTGAAATTATAAGTCATTCCAGAATGGAGGTTTTGAGTTCCATCGCGGCCCAACTGACAAAATCATTGCAATCATTGGGAATTCCCAATGCCATCATAGATTGGGAAATAAATGAGAAAGAGGTTTACGCGCAAGGAATCGATAAAATCCAATTGCTCTTTTCGGCCAATAAAGGTCTTGCACCCAAACCTTTTAAACAAATTGTATCGGGTGGTGAAATGAGCCGACTCATGTTGTCGATCAAACATTTAATCGCAAAAAAAAGAGCGATGCCTACCTTGATTTTGGATGAAATCGACACCGGTGTTTCTGGAGAAATTGCGATCCAAATGGGGGCTATGCTGACGCAAATGAGCCAAGGACATCAAATTATTGCCATTACCCATCTACCACAAATAGCAGCTGCGGGTCAAAACCATTGGTATGTATATAAAAATCATAGCGGTGAAAAAACAATTTCGGCGTTAAAAAAACTAGTAGGCGAAGAACGTGTAGAAGAAATCGCCAAAATGATTGGTGGCCAAAAAGGGTATATGGATTTAAAAGAGAATGTTCGAAAGTTAATCGTGGAAAATCAGAAATAATATGAGCCATAAAAATTTAAGCTTTCTATTTGCCTTATTAATCTTCAGCTCATGCAATCAAGCGGAGGAAAAGTTAAGCCAAGAACTAAACGATCAAGTGATGCAGTTGCATGACCAATTAATGGGTAAAACAGAAGATGTTTTAAAACTTAAAGGTAGATTAGATAGTTTATCCAGTGGAAAAGACTCGGTTAATGTCCATAAAATGATAGCTTCATTAAATAAAGCTGATGAATCCATGATGGATTGGATGCATCATTTTTCTTTGGATAGCTTGGGAAAAATGGATGTCTTAAATAAAATCGGTTATTTGAAAAAACAATTAGAGGCCCTTAAGAATTTAGAGAAATCAACTGACTCCAGTGTACATGCAGCAAAAAATTATACCATTAAGTAAAATTGCCTTTGTTTGTTTAGTCGTTTTGGGTTGCCAACAGGAAAAAAAACTTCCTTTTTTAGGGCCTAAAGAGATTGGAAAACAGGGTGATACACTTTATCATCAAATCCCCAATTTTAAATTTTTAAATCAGGATTCCCTGTGGATCAGTGAAAAAGATATGGCTGGAAAAATCTATGTGGCCGATTTCTTTTTCACCACCTGCCCTACTATTTGCCCTAAAATGAAAACTCAATTGCTTCGCATTTATGATAAATTTGCTGAAGACGATCGGGTAAGAATTTTATCGCACACCATTGATCCCGAATTTGATGGAGTTCATGTGCTCAAAGATTACGCTAAAAAACTGAACATCGCGGGCCCTCGTTGGAATTTAGTAACAGGTAAAAAAACTGACATCTACCACTTAGGTGAAAAAAGCTATATGGTCACCACGCAGGAAGATGCGAATGAAGTCGGCGGTTTTGTTCATAGCGGAGCCTTTATTTTAGTTGACAAAAACCGACATATACGCGGCATTTATGATGGAACAAAAGAAGAGGAGGTCAATCATTTAATGGAGGACATGACGTTGTTATTAAAAGAGTAAACCATAGAAAAAATTACGTATGCTAAACAAAATAGCCATTTTAGGCCTGATGGTCGTGTTGGTTTCCTGTGAAAGCAGGGAAGAGATTACGCGCCAACAATATGTGGTGGAAGGTATGAATTTGTATCAAACAAATTGTGCCAATTGCCATCAAGTGGATGGTTCGGGGTTAAAAGATTTATATCCTCCATTGGCCAAAACTGATTTATGGCAACGCGTAAAAATGAGTGAATTAGCCTGTATCATTAAACATGGCCAAAAGGATTCTATACTCGTTAATGGAAAACCATTTAATGCATATATGCCAGCTAATCCAAAACTGCAAGCCTTAGATATCGCTGAACTTGTCACCTATATGAGGGAGAAATGGTCGCCCAATAAAACGATATTCAGTTTAGATAGCACACGTTTTGCATTAAAAAATTGCCCTTAATTGCTAGGCAGTTCTTGCCAACAAACCCTTATTGGTCGTGGAAAAAATAATGTGGATTGAAACCTACTGGGTCGGAAGTCCGTCCACGGTCAACACTGAATTAGTGACTTTTCGTAATGAGTAGGTGGAAAAGTCTTGGGCTGCATCTAAGCCAACCCCGTGAACAATTTCTTTTTTTGTATGGATGGAAACGGGCTTTTCGGTGAACACTCTTTTTTGGTCAGGTAGCCAAGTAAACTCATCCGTTTTTAATGTTTCTCCTTTTTGAATATTAAAGATTTCCACATGCCCCATTAATTTATACGAATTCGTTTGGCGAAAGAAATGAGCCGAGTCGCCTCGTATTTGTGAGGTGACATTTCCTAATTTATCATAAAACCAAAGCTTCATTTCTTTTGGATAAATTCGATCTTCCGCATCTGTAGTGATTTGTTTTTCTGACACCATGCGTAAAACTGAGCGCGCAGAGTCGGAATAAATCATGTCTATCCCTGTCAATTGGGATTTAGGTCCTTTGTAATTAGCGGAGCTTTTTACTTCGCGTTCATGGCAAGCCATGACAATAAAAAAGACGAGCAGCAAAAAGAGGTTTCTCGAATTGCGCATGAGCGAGGATATTAATTAATTTTTTGCTTCTGGAACCAAAGGTCACTTAAGGTAAGGCCGATAGTGATGCGATGGTATTGTTCCTCCATTCCATTGTCAGCTAAAACTCCACGTTTGCCCACTTGATAAGCTACATTGAAATACGACAAATTTCTCAATGGGAATGCAATACCAAAACTCAAATTTTTGTCGATGGCATAGTTGCCATTGGCAGAAAAATCATAGGGGGTTTTGGCATAAGAAAAACCAAAACGGTATGTCGTCCGCTTAAAATAATTGGACACTGAGGTAAAATCGGGAGTATACTCTCCACCGATGGACCATTTGGTACTTACAGGAAGTTGCTTAGTCGATCTTCCTAAATTATTATCCACTTTTGACCAATCGGTTTGTGAATAGTCTATGCCAACCATCCAAGCAGCAATTTTCTCCAAACTAAGCCCAAAGCGAGTCGTTACAGGTATATTTTGTGAAAAGGAATAGGTTTTCCGAAGCGTATCTGCATTGATTACGTTCATGCCCGACAAATCCATAATCGCAAACCGATTGAGTTGGGTTGCGCTCATCGTCGAAGTCAAATCCATGGTAGCACCCACATTTACGTAAAGATCATTTTTTAGCGAATGGCGATATGCCAATCCCACTTTAAATGAAAAATCAGAATACGAATTTAAATTTTCTAATTGGATTTTATAATATTGACCATCCGACATATTTTGGGTGGAAACATTTCGATTAACAGTCCCAAAAAGATAATTAGCCTCTAAGCCGACATAAAATTCTTTTCCTATTCGAACGCCATTGGAAAAACTTAATTTGGTAATACTGCCTTTGCCCTCATAGCCATATATCAAGCTATCAACACCTAATAAATTCAATCGACGGTATGATTTAGTGGTATAATCCACCGCAGAATGAGGACGAATCCCAATGGAAGCGGTCCAACGATTGCTTATGGGCAAGGTCAATTGCAAGGACTCATAATTACCTCCAAAAACTTGTTGTTTCTGGCGATAATCCTGTAAAGTTTTAAGTTCTGTATTCACCCCTACTTCAAAAACCGTATAATGATTTCTGGCTAAAAGAGCTGGATTGATGGAATTTGCATAAATCCCGTTCGAATTGGAAACCCCTATTCCTCCCATCATCACATTGGTCGCCGGCTCTGCAGGATATAATTCCCCCATCCCTATGTAGGATAAAGGCGAATTAAGAATGGATTGGGCATGTAAGTGGGAGCAAAAAAACAACAAACAAAAAAACATGAAGCTGAAAACCGCTTTATGTATTTTAGTAAACAGGCAATTCGATGTTAATGGATTATAAATCATACAGTATTTATACGCTCTTTCAGTCAATTTAGTCTGCAAAGGTCGTAATTTTATTTCATATTCGATTAAGTATTTGGCTATATTTGAATCCAAAATAGAATAAGCATATGATTGACACATTAGAAAATTGGCACCTATTAGAAAATTCAGCCTTCGATTTAATTTTATTTTCAGGGATAATTTTTTTGGGAATGGCGCTCAAACGTTTTTTCTCCAATTCATTTTCTAAAATTGTTTTTCGATTTATCCCAGAAGAGTCCATTTCCATTCAGGATTGCGTCCAACTATTAAGGAAGCCATTTGAATTATTGATCTTTTGGATTTTTTTATATTGGGCCGCACAAAATTTAAAAGTTCCAAGCCAATGGAATTTCACACCCATTCAGGATTTTGGAATTTTATTTCTGGTCAAAAATGCGTTTGAAATAGCTATTATTTATACGGTGACTTGGGTGATTGTCCGACTCATGAAAGTGGTCATTTTAGTGGCTCAAGAAAAATGGCAAGGCGTTGAGCAAAAATCAAAACAACAATTTATTCCATTCTTAAATGACCTGTCCATGGTATTTATTATCACAGCTTCCGGCTTTGTGATGTTGGGCCGGGTATTCCAAGTGGATGTGGTCGCATTAATTACAGGTTTGGGACTTGGAGGTTTGGCATTAGCATTAGCCGCTAGAGAAACCTTGGAAAATTTATTTGCCTCTTTTACGATATTTTTAGATTTACCCTTTGTGGTCGGCGATAGCATCCAAGTAGGTGGAATTTCAGGCGATATCGAAAAGATTGGGTTCAGAAGTACACGGCTTCGTGGAGCAGATGGAAATTTGATCATGATTCCAAACCGGCTTTTAACCTCTCAATCGTTGGAGAACATGAGTGAGCGAGATTATCGCCGAGCCAAATTTAATTTAACCTGTGATCTAAAAACGAAGCCTTCCCAAATTGAAAAGGCCATGTCCGAGATCGAGACCCTTATTTTAATGGAACCTCTTTGCAAGAAAAAGGTGCCAAAAATTGTTTTTGAAGGCTTTGGGACCTATTCATTAGATATTTCGGTCACATTATTTGTGTCGAGCAAAGACTTCGGTAAATTCCAAACGGTGAAACAGGAAATCAATTTAGGGATTTTGAAAATCCTAGATAAAGAGGGAATTGAATTAGCTAGTTCCGTGAAATAAAGGAAAGCTTTAGAAAATTAACCTGCCAATTCTTTTAAATCGGCGTCGTGAATCATCTTTTTCTCATCAGCCATAATTAAAAAACGAGTATATAATTTATCTAAATCCGGCTTTTCGAATTCGTACCCTAACAAACTTAAGCGATGCCTTAGCGCAGCTCTTCCTGATCTTGAGGTCAATAAAATAGCGGAAGAAGGCACTCCCACATCCTCTGGATTCATGATTTCGTAGTTCTGAGCATGCTTTAAAAATCCATCTTGGTGAATTCCTGATGAATGTGCAAAGGCATTTGCGCCAATAATCGCCTTATTTGCCTGTACAGGCATTCCCATTAAATTCGAAACTAAACAACTGGTTGGATATAAATATTGAGGATTAATGCCCGTCGTAAATCCTAAATCTTTATGCACATTTAAGATCATGGCCACTTCCTCCAATGATGTATTTCCAGCTCGCTCACCGATTCCATTGATCGTTACTTCGACTTGACGCGCACCTGCTTGAATTCCCGCAATGGTATTTGCCGTAGCTAATCCCAAATCATTGTGATTATGCATTGAAATCGTGGCTTGATGAATATTATCCACATGTTCATATAAATATGAAATTCGTTGGTACATTTGATGAGGAAGTAAATACCCCGTTGTATCTGGTAAGTTAACAACTGTGGCACCAGCCTTGATAACCGCATGGGTAAGTTTTGCCAAAAATTCCAAATCAGCCCGACCTGCATCTTCCGCAAAAAACTCGACATCTTCGACAAAAGATTTAGCGTAATTCACCGCCCAAATAGCCTGTTCAATTATTTTCTCACGAGTTGAATTAAACTTATGAATAATATGTACATCGGAAGAACCTATGCCTGTATGAATTCTAGGCCTTTTTGCCGTCTTCAAAGCTTCAGCAGCCGCATCGATATCCTCCTTTTTAGCACGAGATAAAGCACAAACCGTAGGTTCAGACACTGCATCACAAATAGCTTTTACAGAGGCAAAGTCACCCGGAGAAGAAATAGGAAATCCAGCTTCAATGATATCAACACCCAATTTTTCGAGTTCCTTTGCCACCTCCACTTTCTCTTCCCGGTTTAATTGACAACCCGGAACTTGCTCTCCATCACGTAAAGTTGTATCGAATATCTGAATGCGGTTACTCATCTTTTTTTTAATTAATAAGATGCAAAACTACCTTTAATTATATTACGAAGCAATTTTAAGCAAGAGAGGTGATTGATATTTTTAGATTATAAATCTTAAATAAGCAAATAAATGTAAATATTTAGATTAATATATTTAAAATATACCAAATTTAAGATTTATATTCTTAAATGTAGAAAATAGGTAGAATAAAAATTTTATGAAAATAATGATAAAAGATCAATAATATGAATGGACTATTTTTGTTATTTCGAGAAATCTTTTGGGATCAAAGTTTCCGCCGGAAATAATGCAAACGGCAACTTTATTTTTTATTTGATCCTGAATAAGTTCTAACCCAGCCACGCTTAAAGCACCGGCGGACTCGACAATCATCCCTTTCATGGCATATAAATCGAGCATGGTTTGGCATAAATGGTTTTTGTCGACGGTCAACATTTGATCGATTCCATTAAGGCATATCGAAAAATTATGTGCGCCAACCTGTTTAACGGAAGCGCCATCCACAAATTTATCCATATCATTTAGGTGTATCAATTCACGCGCTTTGATGCTTTCGGACATCGAAGGAGCGCCTGTGGGCTCGAGGCCAACTAAATGAGTGTCCGGTGAAAGTTCGCGTAAAACCAAACTGGCGCCAGCAGCTAAGCCGCCAACAGGCACCAGCAGAAAATCTAGCTTTTGGCCCAATTGCTCCATAATTTCCAAAGTGACTGTTGCTTGGCCAGCGATAATATCAAAGTCATCAAGTGGGGGAATGTAAATCGCATTTTGGGCCTCGCAATATTTCCGAGAGGCTTCGAATGCTTCATCATAGGTCTCTCCTACTAAATTAATTCAAATATAATCTTGGCCAAAAAAACGAACGGCGTCAAGCTTCTGAATGGGCGTAGATTTTGGCATAAAAATATTGCCATGAATTTTCATTTTTGCGCAGGCGAGGGCGACCCCTTGCGCATGATTACCTGCAGAAGCTGCCACAATTCCTTGAGGCCTTAACGCATCTGGAATATTTGAAATTTTAAAATAGGCACCGCGGATTTTATAGGACCTTACGGTTTGTAAGTCTTCTCGTTTTAAAAAAATCTGGGCACCATAGCGATCAGAAAGTGGCACTGAGTATTCTAGGGGCGTGCGCTTGACCACGCCATGTATTAATTGCGCTACCTTTTTTATATCTGATAAGCTAGGAACAGTACTAAGTTTGTTGAATTCTATGCCCCCAAATTTACAAAAAAAGGAGGTGCAAATGAACTGCACCTCCTTTAAAATTTCTAAAATATAGCCCCGAAAATTGCAAGATGCAATAAACCGGTTTTAATTAATTGTTTTCAGGGCGTAAGCTACGTACAGCGGTACCCGCTCTCCACATTTCAGACTCACGCAATTCAGTTAATTCCGCTTCCAACTTAACGCGATAATCTGGCTGAGAATTCAAATCGATTGAACGAGCAGCCTCCACTTGTGTCTTCACTGAATGATATAATTTTTCAAAAACGGGTTTTGTCGCATCACGGAAAGGTCTCCACCAATCCAAAGCACCCCTTTGAGCCGTTGTTGAGCAGTTAGCATACATCCAATCCATCCCATTTTCAGCTACTAAAGGCATCAATGATTGGGTTAATTCCTCAACAGTCTCATTAAATGCTTCTGAAGGAGAATGGCCATTCGCTCTTAAGACTTCGTATTGAGCAGCAAAAATTCCTTGGATGGCACCCATCAAAGTACCACGCTCACCCGTTAAATCGGATGTTACTTCTTTGTAAAAATCAGTTTCAAATAAATAACCTGAACCTACGCCGATCGCCATGGCGATACACTTTTCACGCGCTTTTCCTGTTGCATCTTGGTAGATAGCAAAAGAAGAATTCAATCCTTTTCCTGCCACAAACATGCGACGAAGTGAAGTACCTGAACCTTTAGGAGCAGCTAAAAATACATCCACATCTGCTGGAGGGATAATACCTGTTTTTTCTTTGTACGTAATTCCAAATCCATGAGAGAAATAAAGTGACTTTCCAGCCGTCAAATATTTCTTCACTGTAGGCCATAACTCAATTTGAGCCGCATCTGATAATAAGTAACAAATGATGGTCCCTTTTTCTAATGCCTCCTCAATTTCAAATAAGGATACACCGGGAACCCAGCCATCAGCAACGGCTTTATCATAGGTTTTTCCTTTTCTTTGACCTACAATCACATTCAGGCCATTGTCCTTCATGTTTAATGCTTGGCCCGGACCTTGTACTCCATAACCGATCACCGCAATGGTTTGATCTGATAATACTTGTCTAGCTTTCTCTAATGGAAACTCTTCTCTAGTAACTACGTCTTCTACAACACCTCCGAAATTAATCTTTGCCATTTTAATTCTTGTTTAATTTATTATTCTTTCATT
>CAMDRO010000045.1 GCA_945906795.1 Spirosoma fluviale | reverse complement strand
TAGTTCGGACTTTTATTTGAAGGGATTTGATATCAGCCAGCCCAACGGCTTTAGTTCTCCGAGTTTAAATTCTGCCCACCCCTATGCGGATGGCTCCGAGGAATCCTATGATGGTGGAGGTGGATCAGACAAATTCACAAACAATGATGCGCTATTATTAAAACCCATTATTATTAGGTCTGATACCGCAAAAATCTATTTTGACGAAGTGGCTTTAGTGGAGCCTGGAGATAAAGGAGAGGCTTTTTTAAATGTGGACGGGACGATTAACCGAAGTTTTTTCGACTATGTGATTGTTCAGGGATCCAGTGATTTGGGTAAAACATGGTTTAATTTTACGAATGGTTGGGATGCCAATTCATTCTCAATTTGGCAAAATGCATGGAATTCTAAGACAGATAAGGATGGTAATTCGACCGCTACAGGCAGCCCCTCTTTATTGAAAAAACGCGAGATAGATATGTTGGCCTCAGGTAAATTTAAGCCGGGAGACCAGGTCATTATTCGATTTAGATTGCATGCAGATGTAGGGGCTCACGGTTGGGGTTGGTGGATCGACAATTTAAATATTCAAGGGGCCAGTACCATCAGTAACCCGATTCTGGCTATTGAACCAGGAACAGAAATCAGGGATTTACAGGTTTCTCCTAACCCAAGTAGCGGTCGCCTGTTAATCCAAATGCCATTGTTGGCGGATGGTAACGCTGAAAAAGAAATAAATATTGGACTTTCCGATATGATGGGTAAAATAATTTTATCTAAAAAATACCAAATAACGGGAGACTTGTTCAAGGAAGAATTGGATTTGTCTACTTTAGGCCAAGGAAGCTATTTATTGCATGTGCAAACAGGAGATAAATTAATTAGTAGAAAAATTGTACTCATTAAATAATGGGTTTTTATTAAATTGCATTCCGATTTATACGGGTCGGTTCATTAAATAATTTTTTATGTCTTGGTTTTCAAGAAAAGATAAAGGGATTCAAACTCCCACAGAATTTAAGCGCGAAGCACCAGATGGTTTGTGGTATCAGTGCCCATCTTGTAAAAAGGCGATACATACGAGGGAGCATCGTTTATTTGCTTATACGTGTTCTAGTTGTAATTACCATGAAAAGATAGGTTCGCAGGAGTATTTTGAATTGCTTTTTGACATGACGAAATACACGGAATTGGATGCTCATGTGGGATCCGGTGATCCTCTTTCCTTTGTCGATACCAAAAAATATACAGACCGAGTGGCTTCCACGGAATTAAAAACTGGATTAAAAGATGCGGTTCGTTCTGCTTATGGAGAAATGAATGGAAGTCCTATTACTATTGCCGCCATGGATTTTAGTTTTATTGGTGGTTCGATGGGCTCGGTGGTAGGCGAGAAAATTTCCCGTGCGATTGATCATTCCCTTAAAACAGGAAATCCTTTTTTAATGATTTCTAGATCGGGTGGTGCACGCATGATGGAGGCCGGATTTTCACTCATGCAAATGGCCAAAACTTCAGCTCGATTGGCTTTGTTGGCCGAGGCAAAAATCCCCTATATTTCATTATTAACCGACCCTACAACAGGAGGAGTAACAGCTTCTTATGCCATGTTAGGTGATTTTAATATTGCTGAACCCGGAGCTTTAATTGGCTTTGCTGGTCCGCGCGTGATTCGTGAAACGATCGGCAAGGATTTGCCCAAAGGTTTCCAAAGCGCTGATTTTGTCTTAGACCATGGATTTTTAGATTTTATTGTAGACCGAAAGGACCTGAAAGATAAGTTGAGCGCTTTACTTACTATGCTCAAATAGATTTTCTCTTAAGGATTTGTTGGGATAAAAGCCAAGCGTTAACTCTGTTTTTGCCACATATAAAAAGCCCTTTGCAAATTTTGCAAAGGGCTTTTTAATATTAATTCAAATCTATTACTCGGCTGTAACAGCGAGTGCTGCTGCAGCTGCCGTCACTTTACCTCTTGTTTTCTTTTCTTTTTCTGGTGGGGGAATTACATCTTCAACTCCAGCAAAAACACGACCACAATGCTCGCAAACAATAATTTTCTTCTTGTCCTTGATATCGGTTTGTCTTTGTGGTGGCACAGAACTAAAACATCCTCCGCAAGCGCCACGCTTAACCATCACGACAGCAAGACCATTTCTAGCGTTGTCACGTAATTTTTCATATGATTTTAGCAAACGAGCATCCACTATTTTCATGGCTTTTTCACGATCTTTTAAAGACTTTTGCTCATCTTCTTCGCTTTCTGCAATGATCAATTCTAACTCTTTTTGCTTAATTTCTAAATCTTTTTTACGCTCAAATAAAGCAGATTCAACTCCGGCAACTTCATCGTTTTTGTTCAAAACTTTAAAATCAATTTCCTTAATACGCTTGTCGGCAATCTCCATTTCGATTCCTTGAAGCTCTACTTCTTTCGAAATAGCTTCAAATTCACGGTTATTACGCACATTCATCTGCTGTTCCTTGTACTTGATAATCAACCTTTCAGAATCTTTTTTAGCATTTTTGTAGCTAGAAATTTGCTCATCCAAAGTCGCAATTTCTTGTTGGAATTTAGACAAACGCGTTTCCATCCCAATAATTTCATCTTCTAAGTCGCGCACCTCTTCAGGTAAATCACCCCTCACTTTCTTGATATTGTCTAAGGCTGAATCTATTGTCTGAAGCTTTAACAATGCTTCTAACTTTTGGGCAATCGTTGTTTCGGTTACTATAGCCATTATTATTGTTACGTTTGAAAGTATTAAACCTCTCTTAATTTTAAGTATATAACACTGGATTAGTGCAAATATCACTTTTCAGAACGGCAAAAGTACTAAAAATATTTGATAAATAATCAAGGATGGCATCCTTTATCATTACTTCTGATTCATAATGTCCTATATCACAAATTAAGCACTTATTTTCTGCGTCAAAGAACTCATGATATTTAAAATCTGCTGATACATAGGCATCTGCTTTTTGTTTTTTTGCTTCGTTGAGTAAAAAACTACCCGCTCCTCCGCATACGGCAACAGTCCGAATTTCCTTTTTTAAGAGAGCGGTATGTCTAATGGGACCTAAGTCTAAGTGTTTTTTCAGATGCGCCAAAAAATCTTCAGAGCTCATCGGTTTTTCTAATTGGCCTATAAAACCCGAACCTACATTTTGCCAGCGATTACTTAAACTCGTAATATAATAGGCCACTTCCTCGTAGGGATGCGCTTCATTTAGTGCATGAAGAATTTCATTTTCTAAGTGAGAAGGAAATATCATGTCAACTTTCAATTCTTTTTCGGCCGAGGGGCTATTTTTTTCTCCTTGAAATGGGTTGGAATTTTCGGAAGGGGTGAATCGGCCTGTACCCTCACTCGAAAAACTGCATGAACTATATTCGCCGATGTTTCCAGCACCCGCTTCATGTAATTTTTCCCTCACTATTTTTTCAAAAGTTTCAGGCACATAATAACTTAGATTTTTTAAGGCGTTTGAAAAAGGCATTAACACGTTTCCTTGTAGGCCTATTTTTTTTGCTAAATGATAACTTACACCGAATGGTGCGTGATCTAAATTGGTATGGGAGGCGTATAATGAAATGGAATTTTTAATGGCTTTAATAATAGTTTTTTCCACGTAATTAGCCCCAGTTATTTTCTTTAAGCCTTTGAAAATAATGGGATGATGTGAAATAATCATATTGCATCCTCTTTGAATGGCCTCGTCCACCACTTCTTCCGTGCAGTCTAAACTAATGAGGACGCCTGTTAATGGTGCATCTCTTTGGCCAACGAGCAATCCCGAATTGTCGTATGACTCTTGCCATGCGATGGGTGCCCACTTTTCCATGGCTACACAAACATCTTGAATCAACATACTTTATTTGTTTATCTGTTGCAAAGGTAAAATTCTTTAATTGCTGGCGAAATTAATCGTACATTTAAATAATTCTTTTGAATCCCCATAATTTATGCGTTGTAGGCCTGCCCTAGTTCTAGTAGAACGAAATCACATTTTATTAATGAAGTACCAATATGGTACAGAATTTGTTTACAATTTACCAGGAGGCAATCCAGATCCTGGAGAAACCTTTCCAGAAACGATCATTCGTGAATGCCAAGAGGAATTAGCGATCGAAGTGGAAGTGGGTAATATCTTGATGGTAGGAGAAATTTTGGCTTCGGATAAACGAGAGGCCTCTGTTCATTTGTTATTTGAAGGTAAAATTATTGCAGGCATTCCTATTCTTCAAGCAGATCAAACAAGTGCGATTGAATTAGTTTGGGTGTCAATTTCAGAGATTACCAAAATAAATATGTATCCCAATGTGTCACTAGAATTACAGGACATGCTGTTTCTTCAAAAACCTGGGAAGTATATAGGCGCTATCGATCAGCGTTGGGTTTGATAGGTTTTTTGAGTAAAAAATGTAACTCAGCATATTTTATTTCTTGTGGGCCCTTTAACCATCCTATCTCATATTAAGGGGATAAAGCGTCTTGTAGTATAAATTCTTGCCTAGAATAGTTGCTAGCGCAAGGGCCTACATTAAGTATAAAAACAAATACCGACCAGCATAATGGTCTAAAATGTAAGCTAAAATTATCGATTTTTAGGAGAACCTTTTACCTTTACTTAACATTGATAATTTTTATATGTCAAATCAATTTGTTCGGGGGGTATGTGTCATTGCCATACTGACTAATTTATTTTCTTGTACCCAAGTTAATTGGTCTAAAACCTTTCAAAAATCTCCACTCTCTAAACAGTCAAGTGGCCTATTAATCCAAGAGTTAAACACCGGTCAATTCGTATTTTCTCACCGATCAGATCAGTTTTTTATGCCAGCTTCCAATACGAAATTAGCCACTTTTTTAATGGCTAAAAGTTTTTTGGGCGATTCCATACCTTCATTTGCCTACCTAGAAAAAAAGGATACTTTGTTTTTTTGGGGTACCGGGGATCCGACCCAATTAAATCCCGCATTTTCAAATACATCCTTAATCGATTTTTTAAGCAAATCCAACAAAGCGCTTGTGTTTTGCGCACCTCCTAAAGAAATACCTCCTTTGGGGAATGGTTGGTCTTGGGACGACTACAATGATAGCTATTCAGCAGAGATTTCATCTTTACCTTTGTATGGAAATCTGGTAGGTTTTTCTATTAAAAACCAAAAATGGGACGTTTCCCCTCGTTTTTTTAAATCAGCTATTACAGGGACTCATTCATTTAATTATGTGCTCAGGGACCGATTAAAAAATGAGTTTACCATGCCGAACTTGAAGTCCGAATTCAAGGCCCAACAAGTTCCCTTTGTTACTTCCGCCGCTATGACGGCGAAATTATTGGCAGATACACTCAAAAAGGATGTTATGGTTCAAAGAAAAGCTTGGGATCCATTGGCCAAAATTCACTATTCCGGTTTGTTGGATTCTTTGTATGTACCCATGCTGCATGAAAGCGATAACATGATTGCAGAGCATTTATTGTTGTTGATAGCGGCAAAAAACCAATGGCCTGGTGGGGCTCAAGACATCATCTCACGGTTGAAGAAAGAATCGAATTTTGAATTTATGAAGTCGGTTCATTGGGTCGATGGATCAGGTTTATCTCGCTATAATTTATTTAGGCCCATGGATTTTATTGAGATATTACGGGCCTTGTCTCAAAAAGTGGATCCTGCCAACTTACACTTTTTATTGCCCCAAACCGGCAAAACAGGTACTTTAAAAAGTATCAAACTGAAATCGGATAATCGTATCATTTGGGCTAAATCAGGTTCGTTTAGCAATACCTATGATTTATCAGGGTTTTTCCAAAATTCAAAAGGGAAGACTTATGTATTTTCGATCCTGACTAATTTAGCGAATCAAGCTGTTTCAGTGAGCAAACGCGATGTAATCAATTTTCTAGAAAATTTAGATTAATTTTTCTTTAGAAATTGCTGATAAATTCCATAGCTGAGGCCAATAAAGATTATGACATATATGACACTTTGTTGGTTTGTTAACAAAGTCCCCAATAAAAAAAGGGAAGATAAAATCACGAGAAATATAGGTAAATAGGGGTATCCCCAAACGCGAAACGGCCTATGCAAATTAGGTTCTTTTCTTCTTAGTTGGACCAATGCCGCAAACCCTGCAAGGTAACTAGCCACAAAAAAGAAAGTGGCGATATCAGAAAGTCTTTCGTTGATGTCCTTGCCCACTAATAAAAATAGGCAGGCAAGCGCTAGCGTCATGTGGGTGGCGAAGTTTGGACTACCTACCGCGTTTATTTCACTTGCTTTTTTAAAGAAAAGGCCATCTCGACTCATCGAAAAAATAACTCTTGGCGCAAACATGACTTGTGTATTTAAAATACCTAAAATACTCACCATTAAGAACAATGTGATCCACCTCCCCATATGAGCGCCAAAAATGTAGGTCATCGTATCGGCGGCGGCTAATTTGCTTTGGCTTAAAAGAGAAAAAGGAAGGCTATATAAAATGGCGATATTGATCATGATGTAAATGAAGGCGACAACGATGACGCCTAAATACATCGATTTAGGCATCGTTTTTTCTGGATTTTTATTTTCTTCGGTGAAGTAGGCGGCGGTGTGCCAACCGTCAAACGCATAAAAAATGGACAACAATGCCGTCATAATTCCCGACCATAGGGGCAGGCCGATGGGAGCGGAGGGAGACTCCAAAATGGCTCCGCCATTTCCTTTATAGGCACAGATACCAATAAAAAACAATAGGGCGATGGCTTTAATTCCACTGAGCCATTCTTGAGATTTTCCGGCTAAGACTACACCTAATTGGTGAAAAGCCCAGAGCATCATTAAAATCCCTAAACTGCAGTAAATTAGGTAGCTTGTTAATAATGGGAAAAGGATGGCAAGGTATTCTGAGAAAGTGTAGGCGCCAAAACCGAGGGCTGTGACGGTACCGAGCCAACTCGATAGCCCGACTAAAAACCCAATATATCGACCGAATGCTCGTTCGGCGTAGCCATACCAAGCACCAGCTTTGGGAATGGATAAACTTAATTCAAGTAGGCAACTAACGCCCAATAGCGCATAAATGGCCACTAAAATCCAAAGAGAAATAATTAATGTTGGGTTGTGAAGTGCCGCAGCAATCGGCCCTGGTTTGCGTAAAATGCCAGTGCCCACAGTTCCCCCAAGCGTGACAGCCACTCCGAATGTGGTGCCTAAAACTTTCCATAATTGTTTATTTCCCGTTTTCATTTTTCTTCAATATGTAGTCAGCAATCAAAGGAAAATGGTCTGAATAATTGATATTTCGGAGGGTTCTAAATTGGATAACATTCCAATCGTCTGAAAAAAATTGGTTGTCGATCCGAACAAAATAAGGACTTCTGTTTAAAGTGAATCCAAACCCACGCCCAGCTTCTTCAAACGAATTTTTTAATCGCTCGCGAATGGTTCCATAGGCCCAGCCATAGGGAGTCTCATTTAAATCACCCACGACAATGACGGGGAATTGACTTTGTTGGATTAATCGATTGATCTGATTCATCTCATCTCGATGGTTAATAAAGCCCTTTCTTAACGATGCGATAATTCCCCTACCTTCTTTTTTGGCATCTTCATAATCTTGGTCCCTAATTTTACCCGTTACTTTTCCGACGCGGATGCCCATGGACCACAGTTGTAAATTGATCACTCGGACCGTATCTTCTTGGATGACTAAGTCAACCATCAAATAGCCATTGGCCGAATTAGCAAATTGTTTTCCTTCTTTGTGGATGATGGGATATTTAGTAAAAATGGCCAATCCCATCTTTTCGTTCTTGTCAAAAAGATCTTCTCGTAAAGGAATAAAGGCATAATTTGGATATTGTTCAATCATCATGTTGATGCTTCGATAGGGCTTGCGGTCAGAATTTGAATAAAATTCCTGAAAGCATTTTATGTCGGCGCTATAGTCTAACATGAATGATTTAAGTTTCGCTAACGATTCTTTTTTTGCTTCATAATTATTGGAATACATTCCGTAAACATTATAGCTTAACACTTTAACTGAATTTTTAACCAAGGCATTTGGGCTATTAAAAACGATGCTTCTTTGGATAAAACTATAGCCCAATAATAGTACGGTTAGGGGTAATAATGCTCTTTTTGCCCTTTGGAATAACCAATATAATAAGGATATAAAACATAATATTTGCGCATATGGCATGGTCATCATGATGAATCCCGCGAGCCAATGATCGATCACGAGCGAATAACTTAACACATAGGTTAGAATGGTATATAGACAAAGGGGCAAGGTTCCAAGCCAAATAAGCGAAGAAATAAACTTTTTTATGATTGATTTTTGACTTGATTTTGGAGAACTCGGATTTCCCATTTCCAAATATACGCATAGACTCGGAAAGGGAATTACATTTTATAATTTTTACATGGAGGATTGTGTTTTTCAAAAAATATTTCTACTTTTGCAATCCCTTTTAACTACAATATTATTTGGAGGGCATAAGCTTAATTTAAAATAGATCATTATGGCAAAGGTTTGTCAATTAACAGGAAAAAGAACAAGAGTAGGAAACCACGTTTCTCACGCTAATAATAAGACAAAACGTAAGTTTTTTCCAAACTTGCAAACAAAGAAATTTTTCTTAGAATCTGAAGGTGTTTGGGTTCGTATGAAGGTTTCTGCGAAAGCAATTCGTACCATCAATAAGAATGGTTTTGAGAAAACTTTAATTCAATCTGCACGTAAAGGTACATTGAGCGTATAGTTTTTAATAAAAAATTAACGAAATTAGCCTCCTTGAAAATCAAGGAGGCTTTTTTTATTGTATATGTTGACACCATCTGAACTTATTCGTTATCAAAAACAGCTAAAACTTCCGGAGTGGGATATTGAGAAACAAATGGTTTTAAAATCTTCTCATGTTTTAGTTGTGGGAGCTGGGGGCTTAGGAGTTGCCGCGCTTCCTTACTTGGCTGCTGCGGGTATTGGTCAGATTAGTATTGTGGATCCTGATGTGGTCGATTTGTCCAATTTAGGCCGACAAGTCATTTACACTTCGGCGGAGGTGGGGCAATCCAAAGCTCTTTTAGCCCAAAGGTATTTACAGAACTTGAATCCGGAGGTCAACGTAAGTAGTTTTGAAGTTAAATTGACGTCTGAAAATGCAGCTCAATTTATTCAAAAAGCAGATTTGGTCGTAGATTGTACGGATAATTTCGCATCCCGCTATGTAATTAATGACTTTTGCGTTTCTTTAGAAAAGCCATTTGTATATGCCGCGATTCACGCTTGGGAAGGTTTATTGAGTGTATGCAATGCGCAATTGCCTAATGGTACTCGCACGGCAACGTACCGTTGTTTATTCCCAGAATCGCCTAACATGTCGGAGATTCCTAATTGCGATGAAGTGGGTGTTTTAGGATTTATACCTGGGATCATGGGCCTGTTGCAAGCCAAGGAAGCTATCTTTTATTTGGCTGGTTTCCCGTCTCCTGCCCAGGGCGCGCTGCTTAGGTGGGATGCTCGCGATATGTCGATGAAGCATTTTAAGGTGGAACAAGAACCCAATGCAGCCATCAATATCTTTCCTAAAACGAGTTTAGATGAAGTTCGGGAAATTCAGGTTGGCGAAGCATTTGCCTTATTGGAACAAAATTTAGCCTATATTTTAGATGTTCGGGAAATGGATGAGTTTAGCATCGCTTCTCTAGCGGATAGCTTGCAAATACCGATGAGCCTTGTCCCTAATAATATTGCGAGTATACCGGTCCTTAAAAAGTGCCTTGTGATGTGCCATCACGGGATGAGGTCGGCCCATGTGATCCGATTTTTACAACAAGAAAAGGGATTTACAAATCTCTATAATGTAGCGGGTGGAATCGATGCTTGGTCTTTAAAAATTGACGCCAGCGTTCCTAGATATTAACGATATCTCCATAAAGATCAAATTCCTCCGCCTTATTGATTTTGACATGTACAAAATCACCAAGCCTTGCATATTGTTCAGCGGGAATTAGGACTTCATTATCTACTTCTGGGCTGTCAAATTCGGTTCTTCCCACAAAAAATCCACTCTCTTTTCGATCGATTAAAACTTTCACCGTTTGGCCTACCTTATTTTGATTTAATTCTTCCGAGATGGTTTGTTGGAGTGCCATGATCTCATCCGACCTCTCTTGTTTTACGTCCTCTGGCACATTATCTTCCGCGGAATAGGCATGCGTATTTTCCTCATGACTATAATTGAATATCCCCAAACGGTCAAATCGCATACGCTCGACAAATGAATAGGTCTCATCAAAATCTGCCTCAGTTTCCCCTGGATAGCCAGAAATCAAGGTGGTTCGCAAGGCAATGCCTGGAACTTTTTCACGTATAGTTTCGATCAGTGCCTCCGTTTTTTCACGGGTAATTCCTCGGCGCATGTGTTTCAACATAGCATCTGAACCACTCTGTAGCGGCATATCTAAGTAGCGACAAATATTTTCACGCTCAGCCATCGTGTCTAGAATTTCTAGAGGAAAGCCTGCCGGATAGGCGTATTGCAAACGAATCCATTCGATTCCATTGACATCTGAAAGTCGCTCTAATAATTCTTTTAACTTGCGCCCACCTGTTTGACCTCCTTTTAAATCTAATCCGTAAAAGGTTAAATCCTGTGCGATTAAAATTAATTCCTTGGTTCCTTTTTTAGCTAATGAATTGGCCTCTAAAACCAATTCGTCCATATTTCTGGAAACATGTTTTCCCCGCATGATGGGTATGGCACAAAAACTACAAGGCCGATCACAGCCCTCGGCAATCTTCAAATAGGCAAAATGCGCGGGTGTGGTCAGAAACCTTTCGCCCACTAACTCATGCTTATAATCTGCCTTAAGTGCTTTTAGTAACCTAGGTAATTCATTGGTGCCAAAGAAAGCGTCGACCAAAGGAATTTCTTTTTCTAGGTCGTCTTTATATCGGTGCGACAAGCAACCTGTCACATATAATTTATCTATTTTTCCAGCTTCCTTTGCATCTACATATCGTAAGATCGTGTCGATGGATTCTTGTTTTGCATTGTCAATAAAACCGCAAGTGTTTATCACAACAATGGATGCGGTGTCTTTTTTTGCTTCATGCGTCACCTCTAAACCATTGCCTTTTAGTTGGGTATAAAGCACTTCCGAGTCAACGAGGTTTTTCGAACAGCCTAAGGTTACGATGTTGATGGAAGCTTTGGGTTTTACTTTTGTTTTCATGCAATTCAAATTAGCCTGCAATTTACGAAGAATTATGAGAGTTTTGCGTGCTCTTTTTTATTCAAAATTTGCATGAAAGGATAAAATTTTAGTAGTATTGCAATTCAAAAAACTTATTTAAAATGAAAAAATTGATATTAACATGTGCGCTTGTGACATTTGGCTTGATGTCTTTTGCTCAAAGCTTAAACACATTGACTGCCAAGGAGAAAAAGGCGGGGTTCCAATTATTATTTGACGGAAAGACATTAAATGGTTGGCATACCTACAACAAACCGGGTGTGATTGGTGATTGCTGGACCGTAGAGGATGGTGTTATTTCTTTTGACATGTCGAAGAAAGAACGTGGAGATTTAATTACGGATGCTGCATTTGAAAATTATGATTTTTCAGTGGAGTGGAGAATTTCAAAAAATGGAAATTCAGGAATTATCTTCAACGTAACGGAAGATCTAAAATACGGCAGTACCTACAATACAGGACCCGAAATGCAAGTACTTGATAATGATGGCCATCCTGATGGAAAAATATTTAATCACCGTTCGGGTGACTTATATGATTTAATCAAATCATCATCTGAGCCAGTTAAGCTAGTAGGCGAGTGGAATACAGCTCGTATTGTGTGTAATCGCGGTTTGCTTCAACAATATCTTAACGGGGTTAAGGTGGTTGAAACGCGTTATGATGATGCGAATTGGAAAGCGATGATTGCCGGATCAAAATTTAAGGGGATGCCTGCTTTTGGATTAAACATGAAGGGACGTATTGCTCTTCAAGACCATGGAAACCCTGTTTATTTCCGAAATATTAAGATTAATAAATTATAATTATCTATGACGATGATCGATAAAAAAATCCGTTCAAATCGAGCGGATTTTTTTATTTAAAATAACCCATGATGTCATCCGTAATCATTTGATGTCCTTTTTCATTTGGGTGATTTACTTGGGACATATAGTCGACTAAATTACTGCCACTTTTCACTTTGTTTTTATATAAGGCATACGTATCGATCAGGCCGATTTGAAAGCGCTTAGCTAGTTCTTTGATTTGGTTTGCATGTTGGTCTAAAATGGAAAGATCGTCCTTGATATCCACTCTTTGGTCTGGACTTGGGGTCAATAAAATAACTTTGATATTTTTTTCTAGTGCTAAACGGATCATTTTTTCCCAAGCTATTTTAGCTCGTTCGAGACCCATGCCTCGGTCATTCAGCGCATAATCGATGAACAGTACATCAGGCTTATGAGTCAGCACATCAGCCTCAAATCTTTTTAAACCGCTTTCTGAATTTTCTCCTCCTATCGATGTATTGATGACATTGACTACGGTCATCGGGTAGGCTGATTTTAGGTCTTTTAATACCAAATAGGGATAAGAAGCTAGCGTATTCACCACAGGTGTTTTAAAATATCCCGCGGGAACAGAATGACCATGAAATACTAAGTTGATGGTTCTGTTTTTAGGCCATTCCACCAACATTTCTGCTTTGATTTTTTCCAAGTAATTGCCCTTGGAAGCAATTTCTTGCCCCTTTAGTTGGGATGCAGCAAACAACACAAATGAAAAAATCAAGTATCTGTATTTCATGAGCATTAATTTAAAAAGATTTCATCCACAAGGAGCAGGGCTCTTTTATCTTTAGCTCCGTGCCATTGTGGAATTTTTTCAAGTGGCTTGGCAATGATTTTCAATTCCTTGAAGCTGGTTGGCTTAAATTTCACGTCGATGGCATATAACTCGTGGAATCTCGTTTCTTTAGGAACGGGAACTTTCAAAACGTATATTCGCTTGAATGCGCCATTAACGCTTGTTTTCCCCCATATCTCGATGGATTGAGGCGGAAAAATTCCGGTGGTCAACTCTTCCATAATCCGCAAGGAAACAATGGAAATGGTTTTAGGTGTTTTGAAATTTAGATTTAATTCCATGTCATTATTTCGCACACCGGTCCAAAAATTAGCCCAGGCAGGACTATTGGCATTAAAGCTTCCTAAATTCCGGTCAAAAAATGATTTCGGCCCATTAGCTTGATGCACGCGATTTAATGGCAAAACGACCGTTACGCTATCCGGCGTGATTGCACATTTATAGTATTCAAAAACCGCTTCATCACTTCCGATCCAACCCGCTTTAAAGGCTCTCGCTCTAATTCTTGTATTTGAATTAATCAAAACATTTCCATTGAATATAGCTGATTTAGAGCTATCAGGAGGTGTTCCGTCCATCGTATAACGTATTTCAACGCCCTTAATCGTGTGAAATAAGGTGATTGGCGCCTCTGTGTCAAAAATGGTCGATGTGTTTTTTAGTTCAGGTGGATTAAGCTTTAATGGGTTTTTGCCATCGTCTTTAAATCCACCTATGATTTGTACCGATTTAAATTTAGCCGATAAAACTTTGAGGTCATCCGCAGTGAGTGGTGTATCCCAAAGGTAAATGGCCTGCAGTTTTTTTAGTTCTTGCATGGCTAATTTCAAATCTTGAAAATTCACCTGGGTACCTGAAAGGGAAATACTTTTTAGGTGCTGTAAGTTTTTTAAAGCTAATAGTCCTTTGGCCGTGATGTTGGTAAAGTTTAATTCCAACCTTTCTAAATTTTCAAATTGAGCGATGGTCAATAAATCCGAATCTTTAACAGGCATTTTAGCGACACTTAGAAAAACAATTTGTTTTTTTATGGCGACTAATTCCTCCAACTTTTTAGAATTAAATTCACTTCTATTGAAAATATGAACACGCAAAGCTGGGGAGTTTTTTGCAAGTGTGGCAATCGTTCTGTATTCGTTGGTTAATTGGTCTATAGTTTCCTGATTGGCTGCTGAAAATTCATAATTTTGAGCCTCATCATTGACCGAAACAAATAATGTATTTCCCATCATTCGGAGCGAATCTGTCGCGGGTAGCTCCATCACTTTTTTAGTAAAGGTCGCATTACCTTTGATCCAGAAGGTTAAAATCATTTTTTCCTCATCTGTCAACTGGGGCTGTCCTGAGAGCGGCATGTGTTTTTTGTCTTCTAATGGAAGGTGAATTCGCTCTAATAATAGGCTTATTTCAGGTTTACCTGTAATGAATAATTTACCTGATTTGCCCCCTTTTAAAATACCATTAATGGTGGACAAATCGAGTTCTCCTTTCATCTTTTCAGGATTATGGCAACTCAAGCATTTTTTTTGAAAAATGGGATTAACCATATGATCAAAAACGATGGCATCTTCTAGATAGATTGGCTTTCCTTGTTGGAACGGTTCCAAAACAAAACCATCTCCATGCGTCAGCTCTGAGCCAAAATGCCCCGTCGAAATAAGTAAAATGGACATGAAGCCAATCAATAATCGGGAGTTCAGTTTTTGATAAAAGGATAAATTTCTAAGCCAGTATGTTCCACTAAAGACGACAAATAAGGTAACGGCGGCCCACTTATGCCAGAACAAGGTATCTCCCGAATATCCAGATTCTTTTGAAAGCAATAATCCAAAAATAGTTGTGAGACCCGTGAGGGCGGCGCCCACTATCCAAGCATCAGAAACCCATTGCTCCGCGGTGTCAATCCAAGGGGTAGTTTCTCGGTTAAATCGGAAAAACTCCCAAGCCATTAATAAAATCAATAAAACGATTGGGAAATGTAGGAGCAGCGGGTGTAATCGTCCAAAAGACTGAAGCCAAATAGGAACGACGATTTGCCCCTCAAAGGCCAATAAAAAACCTAAAAATATCGCAGATATGAGTACAAATTGTTCAACAAACCCCCTCCATTTTTTATTCATACTCAACCTAGCTTAAGATATCCCGAACCACTTTCCCTGAAATATCCGTTAATCGATACCGCCTTCCCAAATGTTTGAAGATTAATTTTTCATGATTTAAACCCAATGTGTGCAAGACAGTAGCTTGGAAATCATGGACATGAACTGGATTTTTAATGATATTATACCCTAATTCATCGGTTTCGCCATAGACCATCCCCGGCTTAATTCCACCACCTGCCATCCAAATACTGAAACACCTTGGATGATGATCGCGGCCATAATTTTCGGGGGTCAATTTCCCTTGGCTATAACTGGTACGTCCAAATTCCCCACCCCATATCACCAAGGTTTCATCCAATAAACCTCTTTGTTTCAAATCGGTTACTAAAGCAGCGGAGGCTTGGTCCACGTCTTTGGCTTGGCTTTTAATTTCAAAAGGAAGGTTACCGTGCTGATCCCAACCCTGATGATATAACTGGACAAAGCGCACGCCATTTTCAGATAGTTTTCGGGCTAGGAGGCAATTGGCCGCAAAAGTACCTGGAACCAAACAATCTGGTCCATAAAGCTTAACGATATCGTCCGATTCTTTGGATAAATCCATGACTTCAGGCACAGCCGCTTGCATCCGATAGGCCATTTCATATTGCTTTACTTTGGCTGTAATCTCCGGATCCCCAAATTCCTCATAGGACATTTGGTTTAATTGGGCCAATTGGTCCAGCATTTCTCGGCGTTCGCCCCTGGCCATTCCCGCAGGGTCTTTGATGTATAAAACGGGATCTTCTCCTTTAGAAAATTGAACTCCTTGGTGGATTGAATCCAAAAATCCGTTCGACCAAAGTTTCGAATAAACTCCTTGACCATTCCCAATTCCCCTTGATAACAAAACGGTAAAATCCGGTAAATTTTTATTTTCATTTCCTAATCCATAACTCAACCAAGCTCCCATACTAGGTCGGTTTCCTTGTTGGGACCCCGTTTGCAAAAAAGTCAATGCCGGATCGTGGTTGATGGCTTCTGTGTACATCGACCTAACTAGACATATATCATCCACAATTTTGGAGGTATAAGGCATAATATCACTTATCCAAGTGCCGGCTTTCCCATATTGCTTGAAATTTGTGAAGGAAGCGGCTAGTGGAAATGATGCTTGATTCGCTGTCATCCCGGTCAGTCGCTGCTCTCCACGCACGGAAGGAGGTAAATCCATTCCATACATTTCACATAATTTAGGCTTATAATCAAAGGTCTCCAATTGAGAGGGAGCTCCGTTTTGAAACAAATAAATAACACGTTTTGCTTTAGGCGCAAAATGCGGAATGCCCGGTGTAAATCCAGACTCTTCGCGATCACCTCCATTGAGTAAACCAGGAATCATTAAGGATCCTAAGGCCACACTGCCTAAACCCAAACTCATCGTGGAAAGGAATCGCCGTCGATTAAAATTCAAACCATGTTCTAATATTTCCTTTTCCATCATTTATGATTTGGTAATGGTTTCCTCTAAATTATAAATCGTATTCACGACACGCATCATGGCAGCTAATAGTTTTTTGTCTACGTTGGCCGCCATCGGATATTCACCCACCGCTAATATGTTAGTGGCTTGAACATTTGTAATTTTAGCTCTTTGACTCAGAAAATAGGAATTTAAAACTCCCAACTCTTTTTCGGAAGGATTTCGGCACACAATCATTCTGAAAGCCTTTTTGATTTTATCGCTCGAGTTACTTTTTTCCGTTAATAATTTGGCGGCTAACACTCTGGATGCCTCTAAGACGGTTGGGTCATTCAGCATCATTAGCGCCTGCAAGGGAGTATTTGTTTTTAGCCTTTTGACTTCACATAAATCTCGATTACTGGCATCAAAAATACTCATCGTTGGCGGTGGAACCGTCCGTTTGATTAAGGTATAAATTCCTCTTCGATATAAACTTTCTCCATGATCTTGAACGTAGATAGACAATAATCCTCGGCCAGAAGTAGCCCCTTCCCATAATCCTGGAGGTTGATACGGTTTGACGCTCGGACCACCAACTTTAGGTACTAAAAGTCCGCTACTAGCTAGCACGATGTCTCTGATATTTTCAGCATCCACGTGGTAACGAGACGACCTAGACAGAAAGATATTTTCGGGGTCTTTAGCTAATTTTTCAGGAGTACTTACCGCTGATTGCCTATAAGTGGCAGAGGCCACCATTTGCTTCACGAGCCGCTTGACATTCCAACCGTGTTCCATGAAATCGACCGCTAACCAGTCTAGTAATTTGGGATGGGTAGGTAATTCGCCTTGCATACCAAAGTCTCCCGTGGTTTTAACGATGCCTTTGCCAAAAAACTCTTGCCAAATTTGATTGACAAAAACCCTTGACGTCAAGGGATTTTTTCTGTCAAACAACCACTTGGATAATCCTAATCTGTTTTTTGGATAATTTTTATTGAAGGGTAAAATGGAATTTGGAGTCCCTGGACTAACTTCATCTCCGGGAGCATCATAAGCTCCTCGCTTTAGAATGAATGTTTTTCTGGCGGTATCCATGTCGGTCATCACCGAAACAATGAGCCGATTAGTATCCTGCTTATTGATGAACTTCAAAATATTTTTAACATCATCATTGCTGATTTCCATCAATGGTTTTTTCGCATAGGTTTCTGGCCCACCGATCACCGATTCGATGCCTACTTCTTTGATGTTATTAAAAAACGCAAACATTTTATAATAATCTTTCTGTGAAAAAGGGTCGTATTTATGGTCATGACAATGAGCACATTCTAAGGTCATGCCTAAAAATGCTTTACCAAATAAATCGTTTCGATCCGTTACATAGCTTAGTCGATATTCCTCTTGGATGACCCCGCCTTCTTCTGTAATCTTATGGTTTCGGTTGAATCCCGTCGCTAATAATAATTCTTTGGTTTGATTAGGCCTGGCTGGATTGATTAAAAAGTCGCCGGCCAGTTGCCAAGTCACAAATTGGTCATACGGCATATTTTTATTTAAGGCATAAATAACCCAGTCTCTCCAAGGCCATTGGGTTCGATATCCATCATCTTGGTAGCCATGGGAATCGGCATACCTAGCGAGATCAAGCCAATAAATAGCCATTTTCTCTCCGTATGCCGGGTTTCTCAGAAGCTCGTCGACCATTTTATCAAAAGCATTCGGACTTTTATCGGCTAGGAATCGGTCCATCATGGAAATCGTTGGAGGCAAGCCCGTTAGGTCTATGCTCAGGCGCTTTAATAAACGCTCTTTATCTGCTTCCTCATTGGGCTTTAAGCCTTTTTGTTCTTGTTTTTCTGCGATGAAAAAATCGATTTCATTCCTGGCCCAAGATTCATTGTCTATCTCTGGCAATGCAGGTTTTTTAGGAGCTACAAAAGACCAGTGCTTCTCATATTTGGCCCCTTGCTTAATCCATTTTTTGATCACCGAGATTTCGTACCCATTTAATGTGAGATTGGATGTGGCCGGCGGCATTAGTTTAGTAGGATCTTTAGCAGTAATTCTAAGGTATGCCTGTGATTCGTTCGGTTCCCCTGCTACCCACGCATGTGCTCCCGGGTGTTCTTTTAATGCTTGGAATGCTAAGGCTGGATCATCTAAACGTAAACCTGCTTGGCGTTTTTTTGCATCTGGACCATGGCAGGCAAAGCATTTATCAGATAATATCGGACGTACATCAAAATTAAAACTAATCACATTTGGCATTTCCTCTTCGGATTCCTGTACACCAGAATTTCGATTGCAAGCATTAAAGGTCCAAACGATGGAGGTTAAAACAAGTATAAAAAGGAGAAATTTTTTATGTTTCATTAGGCCAAAAGATCTTGCACGACTTTTCCTTTTCCATCAGGTGTGGTATAGAATGGTCGCTTCTCAATTTCATATTGTGTATCCGGTTTGATGCCCAAAGCATGGTAAATGGTTTGGTGGATGCCGTCAATTTTAACTGGATTTTCAATGGTCTTACATGGCCGCTCATCAGCTGTTTTACCATACACATGACCTTTTTTGATGCCACCCCCCCACATTAAAATAGAGCATCCGTCGGTAAAGTGACGGTGCATTCCGTAAAACTTAATGTCATTTAGGATTTCAGGTTGTTTGACCTGCTCCTGAACTTTTAGATCTGGTCGGCCTTCCACCATCATATCCCGACTAAACTCACTGGCTAATATCACGAGTGTGCGGTCCAAATGCCCCGTTTTATCTAAATCTTTGATTAATTGTGCAATCGGCCCATCAATCATTTTCTTCATCCCCTCTAAGCGGGTGTGGCCATTTTCATGGGTATCCCAACCAACAAACGGTTCATATTCGGTCGTCACACTAATGAACCTTGCTCCTTTTTCAGTCAACCTACGCGCTAATAAACAACCCAAACCAAAACGACCTGTGTTATAAATATCATAAATCTCTTTTGGCTCTGTACTCAAATTGAAGGCCTTTGACTCTGGCGAATTTAATAAAATATAGGCCTGCTCCATCGAACGACGCAAGGATTCTTTTTGATAATCACTTCCAAATTCCCCAAAGGCGCTTTGTGATATTAAATTATTGTACAATTGATTTCGACTTTCAAATCGCTTCATGTTCATTCCCACCGGTGGTCGAACACTTTCTAAGCCTTGACTTGGATCTGGAATCAGGAATGGTCCATGCTCATTGCCCAAAAATCCAGCGGTGTGAAATGCTTTTAATTCCTCGGCTTCGCCGACGGTAAAGCGTTGGCCTATGTCGATAAAGGAAGGAATAACAGGATTTTTAGGTCCCAATTCTTTTGAGATCCAAGCTCCAAGATGTGGCGCGGCCACGGATTGAGGGGGTTCGTAACTCGTATGCCAGTGATACTGATGACGGGAATGAAGGATGTGACCTAGATCAGCAGCCACATATGACCGAATCACCGTTCCTTTATCCATCACACTGCCCACAGATTGAAGGCCTTCCGAAAAATTAACCCCATCGAGGGCCGTTGGCATAGATTTGAACGTGCTTAACACCCGATTTCCCTCCATTCCTTTTTCGTAAGGCGTATATCTTTTGGGGTCAAAGGTTTCTGTATGGGCCATTCCCCCTGCCATCCACAATAAAATAACCGTATCTGCGGTGGCCGCTTTTTTGGCTATCGGGCTTGTTGGGTCTGCCATTAAACTAGCTATAGGTGAGCCTACACCTAAAGCGGCTATAGTAGCAGCGCTGGTGGTTTGTAAAAACTCTCGTCTATTCCAATGGTTTTTCATAATCAAATATAAAAATTATTAGATAATTAATTGAAATTCAGGGAGTAAAGTAACCGCCCAAACTAAATCTTGTATACCTTCCACACTTGGCTTTTTCCCTATATATTTAACAGCTAAGGTAATTTCTTTGAAGCTTGGCTCTCTACCTAATGCTTTCAAATATAAGGCTTTCACTAGAGATTCTCCAGTTTGGTATTTTTGTGCCCAAATTTCAGCTCCTTTTCGTAAAGTTAAATTGAATTTATTGCCATTTGTTAACTCCAAGGCCTGTAGTAAATTGGCCTGAGAAATGCGACTTGTGGACACATTTTCTCGGTTAGGTCTACCCAAGGCGGTTAAAAATGGATCATTTTTAACCAAGGATGCTCGGGCAAATGGAATGTCATTTTTAATATCGGCAGGCAACATTTTTTTAACTAGAGCCGAATCCGTGTAAAGTGGAAAGAAGGATTGACTTACTGCATCGGCAAATTGTTCAGCTGTAATTCTACGTTTCATCATTCCTTTGAACACAAAGTTTGAAGCGGTCAGCATTTGTGCTTCTTTAAGACCAATGGCTGGTGTTTGATAAGTTTTGGAAATTAATATTTGACGCATTAAGCGTTTCATGTCATAGCCATTGGCCGTAAAGTCAGAAGCTAACCAATCTAATAAATCTTGGCTCCAAGGTTCATTATCCATCACGTCAACTGGCTCCACAATTCCTCTTCCCATTAATTGGGCCCACACGCGATTAACCAACGTCCTATATAAACGCCCGTTTTTCTTTTGAACTAAAATATCGGCTAAGGACACCAAGCGCTCAGCTGTGATGGTTGTTTCTTTAATTTTTCCAAGAGAACTATATAAAACGCCATAGCCCGCCATTCGGCCTGTTGGCAAATCGCAGCGGTGAATCTCTAGGGTTTTATCAGAGAAGACGTTGGCAAAAGCATAGGCATCGTCCAACTTCCAATCGCTGATAAAACTATCATGGCAAGAAGTACATTTTAAATTTAATCCTAAAAGCACTTGGGATACGTTTTGAGCCGCTTGCATCTCAGTGCTTTGACTCGAATTAATCGTTCCCCGCCATTGAATACCCCGAACAAATCCTTCAGAATCTTTTGTAGGGCTGATTAATTCTTTAACAAAAATATCATAGGGTTTATTGGTTTTTAATGAACCATAAAGCCATTTTGTTATTCCAAAACGACCATTGGTAATATATCCAGTTCCTGTATAATCATTGCGAAGGGCATCATTCCAGAACGTCAACCAATGTTGGGCATATCCTTCATTATTGGCTAAAAGCTTGTCAACTAATATTTCTCTCTTATTCGGTTTAGTATCTTTGGTGAATGCGCCTATGCTTTCCGGAGTGGGCAATAAACCTGTAACATCTAAATATACCCGTCTAATATACGTTTTGTCATCTACCGAATGCTGCCAAGAAATTTTATTTTTCTTGTAATATTCATTGACAAATAAATCAATCGGCTGATTTAATCCTGCCTCGACTTTGGGAACAGTCGGCATCCGTGGCTCCAAAGCAGCCACTCGATACAAACTTTTTTCTGGACCTGTAGGCCAAGGAGCACCTTGCTGAATCCAATATTCCAACATAGCAATGTCCTCCTTAGTTAAACGTTTCCCTTTAGATGGCATCGCATCATCATGGCCAAAAGGAAGTTTGACGCGACGGATCATATCACTTTTTTCAGGATTTCCGGGAACTAAAATGGGCCCATCTTCACCGCCTTTAAATATAAATTCTTTTTTGTCTAAGCGTAAGCCACCTTTTTTTTTGGTGGCATTATGACAAGTATAACAGTTATGCGCCAATATCGTTCTTACGTTGATATTTAATTCTTGTAATTGGTTGGCGTTTAAAACCTCGGGGGCTTTAGTCGGTGTTTCAGAAGTAAACATGATTCGATCCTCGGAAGAACCTGATTTTTTAACCGCGCTACTATTTTCATCAATCTCTTCTTCTTGATCTAAAATGGCTGTTGACGGAGCGGATTTTAAAACTGTACTAGGCCAAGGAGCACCTTGTTTTACCCACACTTCCAATAGTTCAATTTCTTTTTTTGTTAACCTCTTGCCTTTGTTGGGCATGGCATCATCATCACTAGCCAGAAGTTTAATCCGACGAATCATTTCACTTTTTTCAGGATGGCCAAGGACCATGGCAGGACCCTCTTTCCCACCTTTTAACATAAACTTTAAGGCATCTAAGCGTAATTTCCCTTTTGATTTTTTGATGCTGTGGCAATCATAGCAGTGATTGGCTATGATATTTCTAGCCTCAATACCTAAATCTTGTTTTTGATTTGGGTCTATTTTACCTTGTAATTTCTCCACATGGAGTGAAGGATTTAAGGCAATTTTTCGATTTTTTTCTTCTTTTTTAAGATCTAAATAATCTTCCCCATGGGTTAACATTGCTCCATAATGACCCGCGAAACTTACCCCTAAAACAGTTAAAAATAAGAGTAATCGGTAGCTTTTTGTTTCTTTAGAGATGAATGCATATAGCGTTAATCCCGATAAAATAGCGGTTGCCATTCCAGACCACTGGTGTATGGTGATGGTATTTCCTGTGTAGTCGTCTTGATTGATTAAAATAAAACCTAGGCCAACGGCCAGAGCTGCGGTGATTGTACCCACCCACAAAATCACGCCAATAGCTGAATGAAACTGGTCTGATTTTTTCCTCCATGCCATGCATTCAAGCAATAGGCCTACCCCAATTAAACTGATGGGAAAATGAACGACCAATGGATGGAGTCGGCCTAACATTTGCCAAAGCTCGTTAAGTAAATTGTTTTGCACTGCTAGGTAATTGTTTATTTAGGCTTTTAAAAACTTGCGATGTAAACTAGACATAGTTTACATCGCAAGTGAATGCTAAATATAATTATATTTTACAAATTAATTATACCCTGGATTCTGAGTTAAATTTTTATTAATCAAAATCTGTGCCGCTGGAATTGGTAAATAGTATTCAAAATCAGTATACACATAATCCAATGCATTGAAGGCAATTCCACCTCTAACAACGGTAGGATTTGCTTTTTCTCCTGCTCCATGTGCATTCATTAAGGCTGTCAATTGTGACGGGGTATTCGTTCTTTGAAGATCAAACCAACGGTGATTTTCGAAAGCTAATTCAACACGTCTTTCCTTTAA
>CAMDRO010000044.1 GCA_945906795.1 Spirosoma fluviale | reverse complement strand
ATGCGTACGCGTCAGACGTATGATTATGTTCAACGGATGAAAAAAAAGTATTTGACTTTTGAACGTCCAATGGATTTATGGGACATGATGGATCGTTTAAATGCCTTAATTGACGTAAGTGACCCTGATTTAAATCTCCCTAACATTATTCACTTATTGCAATCTGCGGAGGGTATTCGCCAAGATGGTCGTCCGGATTGGATGCAATTGGTCGGTTTGATTCATGATTTAGGAAAAGCCATGTATTTATTTGGTTCTGATGAGGATGGAACGAGCCAAGCAGAGCAATGGGGATTAGTTGGAGATGTGTTTGTCGTTGGTTGTAAATTACCAGACACCTGTGTATATCCAGAATTCAATCAGGAAAACCCAGATATGTTGGTCGATCGTTTCAATTCAGAATTAGGCATTTACAATCCAGGATGTGGTTTAGATAATTTAGAATTAGCCTGGGGGCATGATGAATATTTATACCAAGTATTGAAAAACCATCCTACGAATACCATTCCTGAGGAAGGAATGGCGATGATTCGTTTTCATTCGTTTTATCCATGGCACACCGGTGGAAGTTATCAGGTATTATTGAATGAAAAGGATGCGCAATATCTAGCGTGGATTAAGGATTTTAATCAGTATGATTTATATACGAAATCTCCTGTAATCCCTAATTTCGAAGAATTAAAGTCTTATTATAGGCCCATTGCTGAAAAATATTTAGGCAAAGGTCCTATCTACTGGTAAGGATTTTAGATGATTAAAAATAAAAAGGGAGATCTTCTTTAAAGATCTCCCTTTTTATTTAAATAGAAGTAGAATTTAAAGATAAGGTTTACCAACCGTCATTCTTTTTCGGTTTAACATTGGCGGAATTCTTTTTTGCCGGGGTGGCGACCACTTCTGTAGCAGCAGATCCTTTTAATTGGACATCCAATTCCACCCGGCTATAAACCCGACAAACAATTTTCCATTGATCATTAATTTTTAATAAGCTTAATAAATCAATGTATTTGAAGTCGGCAAATTGTAATTCTATAGTTGCCACTCCAGAAGTTCCGGCGTATGAATAGGAAATTAATTTCCCCGTTGCTTTAACTCCTCCGGCCGGCATTTTACTAATAAAGGTTTTTACTGGAGAGTCTTGAACCCTTCCCGTAGCTGTATTTAGGTTTCTTAATAAGGCCCCGGCATAAAATGCTTTATTTAAGCTTGCGGAATCGCCTTTGGTGAATCCGTCAAAATAGGTGTTGATGGTTGACTTGATTGCTTCATCATCCGTTTGAGCAAAAGAAGAGAGACCTAAAAAGGTCCACGCGATTGAAATAAGCATTAATTTTTTCATAGCTGTATATTTTAGTTGCCAGACGTTAACTCTGAAGGAATCGCTTCCCCTTTCATAAATAAATTTGCTTTTTCTGGGTATAAAATTGATTGCACAACATTAACTCTTCCCAAAGAATGTCCAGCCATATTACCCAAAATTATAATGGATGAATTGTCTTTTGGATTGTGAAGATAGTAATTTTTAAATCCATGCCACCATCCCGTATGATAGGTAAGCCACTCACCATTATCGAGTTGCGTCAGGCGCCAACCAAATCCATAGTTTTTGGGAAGGGTAGTAGGAATCGTGTGTTGGGGGGTAAAGGCTTCTTCCAAAGTGCTTGATTTGACTAATTTTTCTTCATTTAGAGCGCTGTCCCAAAGATGTAAATCCTCAACGGTCGAGTAAATACCTTTGTCGCCCGTTACTCCATCTAAGTGATTAAAGTCAGATACGGCAGGACCCCCGCGCCTTGGCACATATCCTGTAGCGGCAGTTTTCAGCATTTCTGGATGCAATGGATCGTAGATAAATGTTTCTTTCATGCCCGCAGGCTCAAAAATATTTTTCTTCACGTAGGTTCTGAAATTTTCGCCGCTTAATTTTTCAACGATATAAGCCAATAACATATAGTTGGTGTTGTTATAGTTGAAACGTGCATTCGGCCGATAATCAATATGAGGTTTTAAACGGATCATCATTTCCACTACCTTTTGATTGGTCAGTGGAACTTTCTTATCATACATTTTATCCATGTTATAGGCATAATCCGAAAGGCCAGAACGATGGGTTAATAAACTCCGAATGGTTAAGCTAGAATCATATGGAAATCCTTGAATGTGTTTGTAAATAGGATCGTCATATCCTAGCAAATTCTTTTCCTTCAGTTGCATGATCGCCACAGCGGTAAATTGCTTGGACAAGGAGGCCAATTGGAAATGCGTATGGCTATTGATCGGTGATTTTGTAAAATAGTTGGCGTACCCAAACGATTTATTATAGATAATTTTCCCGTATTGGGAAATTAAAACAGCCCCGTTGAAACCTGTATTTTGTTGGAGTTTTTTGAAAAAAGTATCCAGTTTAATGGATTTTTGTTCCGCTATTTTGGGGTCAAAAAGTAAGCTAAGGCTGTCGTTTTTTCTTTCAATGTTCGTTTTTGAATAAAAATAACTCCTCGTTTGATGGGAACTCGCTAAGAGACCAAATAGGATCAAAGTCGATAAAAAAAGTATTAGTTTAGAACTATTAGCAATTTTCAGCATTTTGGAAGGAAAATATGTAAGGCAATTTATTTAAATTAGCGTTTATATCAAATCTTCCCTTCTTTTAATTAACAAATAAACGAAAGCGAAATATTTCAAGAGAAAAAATTGGGCACGATATTAAAATTAATCTTTTTGGGTTTAATACGGATGTACCAAGGAATGATATCCCCTTTTTTGCCTAATTCCTGTCGGTACCAACCGACTTGCTCTGAATACTCAAAACAAGCGCTATTGAAATATGGCTTTTTCAAGGGATTCCGAATGGCGATTCGGCGAATTTCCAGTTGCCATCCATGGGGCGGCAGCGGCTATGATCCATTGCTTTAGAACTAAATTTTTTAACGAAGTGTATCTTTTAGGTTGATTAGTTTGGTTTATTTTAAAACATTTTTTCTAATGAATGAGCAAATGTATCTTATAATTCAAAATAAGATTTACTAATTATTTTATTAAAAAATAATAAATCTTATTTTTTTTACATCCTTATTGTATTATTTATAAACATCCTTATTGTATCATTTCTATAAAATAATACAGAATACGTGCATTAAATAAATACTTTAGTGCATTTAGGGGTTGTTAGATCATTGATCATCAAGTTTTCAGATTCTTTGTTTTTTTATATTTTTTCGACGTTAATCATTTATTTATCGAGATAATCATTTTATAATTATAATTATTAGTGTTACATTTACATCGGTTTTGAAGTCAATGTATTTTAGTACTCTTGTAAAAATATAGTAATTTGAAATTTGTAACAAAATATAATACATCAACAAAACCAAAAGAATCATTCATTATTTTAAACCCTTAATTTTTCACTTATGGTTCATTTTTACGTAAGAGTGGGGCGTCATATACGTCCAAGTGCAGGTAAACTAGGCTTGATGAAAGTTTTTAGTATTACCATTGCGCTGTTATTTTCCTTGGGTGCTTTTGCTCAAGATGTGGTTTCAGGAAAAGTCACTGATGCCGCTGACGGGTCATCCATTCCGGGTGTTTCTGTCGCTGTGAAAGGTACCACACGTGGTTCTCAAACAGATGCAAATGGTACTTACAAAGTAAATGCAGGTTCAAACGCAACCTTGGTATTTTCTTTTGTAGGTTATGCAAGTAAAGAAGTTGCAGTCGGCGGTAAGTCCGTGGTCAATGTTTCTTTAAGTGCTGACAACAAGTCTTTGGAAGAAGTTGTTGTGGTTGGGTATGGTACTCAAAAGCGTAGAGAAATTTCAGGAACGGTTACTAGTTTAGGCGCGCGTGATTTTAATGCGGGAGTTGTGACAAATCCTTTAGCTGCGGCTCAAGGAAAAGTAGCCGGTTTAGTTATTACTCAGGCTTCTGGGGATCCAAATGCTAGACCTACTGTTCGTTTACGTGGAACAGGTTCATTGAACGCAGGTTCTGAGCCTTTATATGTTATTGATGGAGTGATTGGTGCTCCAATTGAAAACATTGCTCCTGAAGATATCTTATCGATGGATGTTTTGCGTGATGCTTCTTCTGCCGCTATTTATGGTTCAAGAGGTGCAAATGGAGTGATTTTGATTAATACAAAAAGAGGTAAATCAGGTACTCCAACAGTAGATTATTCAGCATATGTAGGATCTGAGCAAATTTCTCAGCGTCCTCAGTTGTTGAATGCCGCTGAGTTTCGTCAAGCAGCTACTAAATACAATCAAAAATTTGATGATCAAGGAGCTAATACGGATTGGTTAGCTGCAATTACACGCACAGCGGTTTCTCAAAACCATAACGTGGGTGTTTCTGGTGGTTCTGAAAACTTGTCTTATCGGGCTTCAGTAGGTTATTTAGATCAAATTGGAACGCTTCAAGGTTCAGGTAAAGATCGTTTGACGGGTCGTTTAAACTTAGATGCTAAGGCCATAGGTGGAAAATTAAACATGAAGTTTAATATGTCTGCTTCTCAAGCTAACAGTTTGTATTCGGATAATCGAGCGATTGGTTTTGCTATGAACATGCGTCCAACAGATCCTATTCGCAATGCTAATGGTACTTATTTCCAAATTCCTGGAACTTTTGCCAACTTCAATCCGGTAGCTACTTTAGATAGTAAATCAAATTCGCAACGTTTGCATGATTTCTTGTTTAATGCACAAGCTGGCTATACCATTATGGATGGTTTGATATTTAATGTTTCTGGTACCTTGCGTACCCAGACTTCGGATGGTTCTTATTTCGCAAGAACAACACCGGGTAACTTACTGGCTACAGTGGGTGGAAACTCCGCTTCTAGGAGTTTAAATTCTACTACGGATAAGCAGTTTGAAGCAACCTTGAATTATACTAAAAAATTGAATGATGTTTCCACTCTGAATGTATTAGCTGGATATACGTATCAAGATGTAGTGGCTGATGGATTTGGTGCTTCAAATAATAATTTCTTAACCGATGCATTTGAAGCTAATAATTTAGGATCAGGTCTTGGAATTCGTTCAAATCCTAACTTATTGTATTCGTATAAAAATGAATACAAATTGGTTTCATTCTTAGCACGTGCACAATATTCATTATTAAATAAATATTTTGCTACTGTAAACATGCGTCGTGATGGATCAACTAAATTTGGAGATAACAATAAATGGGGTCTTTTCCCGTCGGTATCTGTTGGTTGGACTTTATCAGAAGAAGCTTTCTTAAAAGGAAATACGATTGTTGATAACTTGAAACTTCGTGTAAGTTGGGGCCAAACGGGTAACTCGGAAGGAATTCGTCCTTTATTGTCTAAATCATTCTATGGTGCGTCAGGCTCTTACTATGATGGTGGCGCAGATGATTTCTTACCCGCATATTCCATACAATCAAACCCAAATCCAAACTTGAAGTGGGAAGTTAATGAGAACTATGGTGCAGGTATTGACTTCTCTGTATTCAAAGGAAAGTTAACGGGTAACTTGGATTATTATATACGTACAACCAAGGATTTATTATATACAGTGAACGTGCCTCAAGAAAAAGGATATGTTTACCCAACGATGTTAGCTAACATTGGTTCTATGCAAAATTCAGGAGTTGAATTAACCTTAGCATATCAATGGCTTGAAAAAGGAGACTGGAACATCAGTTCAACTTTAGCGGCATCATTCAACAAAAATGAAATTGTTTCATTGAAAAATGATCAATTTGCTGCGCCAGATCAGGTATTCTTGTCTACTTCTTTAGGTAGTTTCATCCGTGGAACATCGGCTGTAAACTTCTCTGTATTACAAGCAGGACATCCAGTAGGAGAATTTTATGGAGCTAAGGTTTCTAAAATAGAAAATGGAAAATATATATTCAAAGACTTAAATGGGGATGGAATTGCAGATCCTAATGCCAAGGATAGAACTTACTTAGGAAATCCTAACCCTACTTTTGTAGGTGGATTAACGACGAATGTTCGCTACAAGGCATTTGATTTCCAATTTCAATTGACAAGTCAATTGGGTGCTAAAATTGTTAATACCAATGCATTATTGTTAGGTCGTCAAGATGGTCGTTTAGCTGAATCTGGTGCATTGAAAAGTGCATTAACCTCAGTAATCAATGATGAGCGTACGGTTGCTATGGACTATTATGTGGAGTCTGGTGATTTCTTGCGAATTAATAATGCTTCTTTAGGATATACATTACCTGTAAAGGGTGTATTTAAGAGAGCTCGTATTTATGTAGCGGGTAATAACTTAGCGGTTTTCACTAATTATACGGGGGTTGATCCGGAGGTTAGTCAGAACTTAGCTATTGGCCAAGCAGCTCCTGGAATCGATGTTCGTGAGACTTATTACAAGACCCGTGCTATTACGGCTGGTATTAATCTTACGTTCTAAAACAAATAGTTGAAAATATCGTTTATATATATATCAATTAATAAAAATATTAAAAATGAAAAAATATATCTTTAGAGTACTTTCAGTAGGTGTTTTCGCTTCGATAGCCCTATCGTCTTGTACAGATTTAACGGAGCCGGTTTATGATGCGATCCCAGCGGATCAATTCTTAAAAACAGATGCTCAAATTGCGGCGGCTCTTGGGCCTGCTTATGGTGGCCTTAGGGGTATCACTTGGGATTGGTTTAATCCTAGTGAAGCTACATCAGATGAATTAATTGTACCTACCCGTGGAGGTGACTGGTATGATGGTGGTGAGTGGTTAAATTATTCACGTCATACTTGGACTCCTCAGCATGGTCCTCTTAATGGAATGTGGGGATTCATATTTGGTAATATCTCACAGATAAACCAATTGATTCCCGTGGTAAAATCAAATCAAAAAGCAGTAGATGAGTTGCGTGCAGTACGTGCTTTCTATTACTTTATGGCTTGTGATGCTTTTGGAAATGTACCTATCGTGACTGATATCGCATCTTCTGCCGCCGGAACAAAAACTCGCGCTGAGGTGTATACTTTTATCAAAACGGAGTTAGAATCGGCTATTCCAAATCTAGTAGCAGGAAAAGCATATTCACGTATGACAAAAGATGCAGCTTTGATGTTATTAGCAAAAGTAAAGTTAAATGCGGCTGTCTATTCCGGTACTGCTGATTGGCAAGGTGCTTATGATGCGGCTAATACTGTAATTAAGTCGGCAAATAGTTATTCTTTAGCCTCATCTACAGCGTCTAACTTTATTGTTCAGAATCAAGGTTCTGGCGAAAATATCTGGACGATTCCTTTTGATAGCTTTAAAGCTGGTGGAATGAACTTTCACATGAGAACTTTGCACTATGCAAATGCTCAAACCTATGGTTTAGGGAACTCTCCTTGGAATGGTTTTTGTACCTTGGCTGATTTTTATAACTCATTTGAGTCTAAAGATTTACGCCAATCTATGTGGATCAAAGGGCAACAATTTGCTGCGTCTGGTGCTGCATTAAAAGATGCAAAAGGCGCTCCATTAGCTTTTGTGGCTGACTTCCAAAAAGATCAAATGACTGATGCTGATCCTGAATTTCAAGTAGCCGGTGTTCGCGCGCAGAAATATGAGATTCAACGTAATAACCCGAACGGTGATCAGTCAAACGACTATGTGGTATTCCGTTTGGCAGATGCGATTATGATGCGTGCTGAAGCTGCATTCCGTTTAGGAAAATCAGCAGAGGCATTAGATGACGTAAATGTTATCCGTACTCGTTCTGGTGTTGAAGCATTGAAATCGTTAACTGCTGCTGATATTTTAGCCGAGCGTGGACGCGAATTTGCGTGGGAAGGTTGGAGACGTAACGATATGGTTCGTTTTGGAACTTTCTCTTTAGAGCGTAAGTTCATGAAGAAATTAGACAAGACACGTGAATTGTTCCCAATTCCACAACCACGTATCGATGCGAACCCTTCTTTGAAGCAAAATCCTGGGTATTAATTTCCAGGAAGTTATTTAAAAGGCAGAGCCATTCGGCTCTGCCTTTTTATTTTATATGCAAGTCCTTTTAAGTATTTTTGTGGAATATTTTCGACTATTTTAATGAAACACATCCGATTTATTTTTGCCTGCAGTTTAGCTATTTTAGGATGCACATCTAAAGAAGATACCCTCTTTGAAGAGCTTTCCCCTTCAGAAACAGGAATCGATTTTGTCAACCGAAGTCTTGAAAAGAAAGAATTTAATATTTTCAATTACCGCAACTTCTACAATGGGGGTGGAGTGGCTATAGGGGATGTCAATAATGATGGACTTTCAGATATTTTTGTCACCTCAAATTTTGAAGAAAATAAATTGTACCTCAATAAAGGTGGAATGAAGTTTGAAGACATCACGATCAAAGCAGGTATTTTAGGTAAAAAATTCTGGTCGACTGGTGTAACATTTGCCGATATTAATGGAGATGGCTTGATGGATATTTATGTTTGTAATTCAGGTTCTAGGGATCAGAGGGGTAATCAGTTGTTTTTAAATCAAGGAATTAATCAAGGAATTCCCACTTTTAAAGAAATAGCTAAACAAGCGGGCTTAGAAGATGGTGGCCTTTCCACCCATGCAGCTTTTTTTGATTATGATCGCGATGGAGATCTAGATATGTATCTGCTTAACAATAGCTTTACGCCGATCGATAAGTTGGGGTACACAAATTTGCGTGATGTACGCGACGCCTTAGGGGGCGATAAATTATTTAGAAATGATAGTCAGAATGAAAAGCGTATTAAGTTTACGGATGTATCTGAAGAAGCGGGTATTTATGGCAGCTTAATTGGCTTTGGTTTAGGCATAACAATCGGGGATGTCAACAATGACAATTGGCCCGATATTTATATCTCAAATGATTTTTATGAACGGGATTACCTATACATCAATCAGAAAAATGGCACATTTAAAGAGGATTTAGAAAACCAAATGCCCCATATTTCTCTCAGCTCCATGGGGGCTGATATCGCGGATATCAACGATGATGGAAACCTCGATATTTTTGTGACTGATATGCTTCCCGGTGATGATCGCCGGTTAAAAACTACGTCTATTTTTGAAGGATATAATTTAGTGGATTTGAAGTTGAAACGTGGTTTTTGGCATCAATACATGCGCAATAACCTTCAGATTAATAATGGAGATGGCACTTTTAGTGAGGTGGCCCAACTCGCTGGAGTTCACGCAACGGATTGGTCTTGGGGGGCTCTCATTTTTGATATGGACAATGATGGGAAAAAAGATATATTTGTGGCCAATGGAATAGCCAAGGATTTAACCGATCAAGATTTTGTTGATTTTTTAGGGGATCGCAATACCATGCAACAAATGTTAGATGGTAAAAAGTTTGATTATAAGGAATTTACGGATAAGATTTCATCGGTGCCCATTCCTAATTATGCCTTTCGAAATGAAGGAAACTTAAAATTCACGAACCAAGTTAAATCTTGGGGTTTGGAAGGACCTGGTTTCTCCAATGGTTCGGCTTATGGCGATTTGGACAATGATGGTGACCTCGATTTAGTGGTCAATAACGTCAATGCGCCCTTGTCGGTCTTTAAAAATAAGTCGACGGAAAAGCTAAAAAACCATTTTCTAACCGTACACTTAAAAGGTTACGGACGCAACTTAAATGGGATTGGTGCACGGGTGACGCTGTTCCAGCAAGGTAAAATTAAAATCCTCGAACAAATGCCGAATCGGGGTTTTCAATCCTCTAGCGATCATCAAATGGTGTTTGGCTTAGGGCAAAACGAGAAAATAGATTCCTTACAAATCATTTGGCCTGATGATCACATGCAAACTGTGAAAAACCTGAAGGCAGATCAGGTAATGACCCTAGATTTCCAACAAGCGAAAGGTCTTTTCCAAATTGTCGCGCCCGTTTCTAAGGCTTTGTTTGCCGATGTGACCCTGGCGATCTTGAATTATGTGCATCAAGAAAGCATGTTCAATGACTATGACCGTGACGTGCTATTGAAACAAAAAATTTCGACCCAAGGACCTGCGATGGCCGTGGGAGATGTGAACGGCGATGGCTTGGATGACTTATACTTGGGAGGTGCCGCGGGCCAAGTGAAAAAACTATTTATCCAAAATGCACGCGGTAAATTTGTTGATACCCCACAAGCTGATTTTGCCTTGGATCAAACTACAGAAAATACAGATGCCTTGTTTTTCGATGCCGATAAGGATGGCGACCAAGATTTATTTGTGGTCACAGGAAGTAATGAATTTGAGGAAAATGCGCCTGAACTACATGATTTGCTGTATATCAATGACGGGAAGGGACATTTAGTGCGGGATTTGCGCTTCCCGACTATTTATGAAAATGGTTCTTGCGTAACGGCGGCTGATTTTGATCGGGATGGTGATATGGATATTTTCGTGGGTTCACGCATGATTTCCGGCAAATTTGGCATGAATCCTTCGAGTAATTTATACATTAATGATGGCACTGGCGGTTTTAAAAACCAGTCGAAACGCTTTATGCCCGAAATAAGCGAATTAGGTATGGTGACAGACGCTGAATGGGCAGATGTCAATTTAGATGGCTATCCAGATTTGGTCATCAGCCAGGATTGGGGGGGTATTTTAGTCTTCAAAAATGAGCGAGGACGTAAATTAGTCAAGCATGAAATGGTGCCAGGTTCCGAAGGCCTTTGGGCTTGTTTGAAGCCAGTGGACCTTGATGGCGATGGCGATATGGATTTTATCGCTGGAAACATGAGCTTAAATTCAAAAATCAAAGCTTCAGCCGAACATCCTGCATATTTACAGGTGGGGGATTTTGATAAAAACGGCGTGGTCGAACAAATTATTTCCTGTGTCACAGAAGATGGGAAAACCTATCCAATGGTTCTTAAGGGTGAGATGCAACGTGCTTTGCCGTTGATCAAAAAGAATTTTATTAAGTATAGCGATTATGCCAACAAAACGATGGAGGAATTGTTTAGCACAGAGCAAAGGGATGGAAGCTTAATTAAAAAAATCACTACGACCGAATCCTCCTTTTTAATCAATGATGGCCAAGGGAATTTTAGCCTAGTCGCCCTCCCATATCAAGCCCAATTTTCACCGATTCATGCGATCGAGACGGGTGATTTTGACGCGGATGGACATTTAGACATTTTATTAGTAGGGAATTTTTTTGATTCTCTGCCAGAATGGGGGCGTTTTGATGCCAACTACGGTTTGTTGTTAAAAGGCCTTGGGAAAGGTAAATTCAAATCGATCATGTCCAAAGATTCCGGATTTAGAACTCGGGGCCAAGTACGTAAAATGGTCGCGGTGAAATCCGTAGAAAAATCAATTAAATGGGTCCTAGCCAAAAACAACGACCCTGTCCAAGTATTTAGTTTGAAAAAATAGTTTACTATGAATGATTTGTTTAAGTTTTTTACCTTCTGTATGCTTTTTATGTGCCTGTTGGCCTGTTCCTCAGGGGAAAAGGATGTGGTGCTGTTTGAGAAATTAGCTAGTAAAAAAACCCATATAGATTTCTCAAATAACATTACCGAAACCAAAGATTTCAATATCTTAGATTACCTCTATTTTTATAACGGTGGGGGAGTTTCTGCGGGTGATATCAATAACGACGGATTAGTGGATCTGTTTTTTGTATCCAACCAAGGGAAGAATAAATTGTACCTGAATAAAGGTAATATGGAATTTGAGGATATTTCCAATAAAGCAGGAATCGAAGGTTTTTCCGATTGGAAAACGGGGGTTACGATGGCCGACGTGAATGCCGACGGTCTTTTGGATATCTACGTTTGTGCCGTAGGGAATTTCAAAGGCATGGAGGGTTCGAATGAATTATACATCAATAATGGGGACTTAACTTTCTCCGAAAAAGGTAATGCCTTTGGCCTAGATTTTACTGGATTTTCTACGCAAGCTGCCTTTTTTGATTATGACAAAGATGGCGATTTGGATTGTTATTTATTGAACCATGCAGTCCATAACACGCGCTCATACGACCGGGTAAATACGCGAATGTTAAAAGATAACGAGGCGGGAGATTACCTGTTTCGAAATGATCGTGGGAAATTCAAAGATGTTTCAAAGGAGTCCGGTATTTATCAAGCAGCTATGGGCTATGGTTTGGGTGTTTCTGTTGCTGATGTAAATAATGATGGTTGGTTAGATATTTATGTCAGTAATGATTTCCATGAAGATGATTATTATTATATCAATCAAAAGAATGGCACCTATAAAGAAGGTATTAAAGAGCATTTTAAACATTTGAGTCGTTTTTCAATGGGTTCAGATATTGCTGATATTAACAATGATGGTTTTCAAGATTTGATGACTTTAGATATGTATCCCGAAGATGAAAAAGTAGAAAAATCATCTATAGGAGAAGATGCGCTTGATATTTATTTATACAAATTGCAGTTTGGTTACTTTAATCAATACAGTCGAAATTGCTTACAGTTAAATATGGGAGGCGAAAAATTTTCAGATATTGCCGCCTCTTCGGGTGTTGCCGCCACGGATTGGAGTTGGAGTACTTTATTAGCCGATTATGATGGGGATGGAATCAAAGATATTTTTGTTTCAAATGGAATTTTAAGGCGTCCTAATGATTTAGATTATTTAAAATTTGTCATTGGAGATTCATTACACTATGGCTTGCCCACATCTGAGAAGTTGGACCAAGAAGCAATCGATTTAATGCCCGATGGCAAAGTTCATAATTACATTTTTAAGGGAGCTAAGGATTTGCATTTTATCGATAAGTCTTTAAAATGGGGTTTTGACGGGGTCGGTATTTCGAATGGATGTGCCTATGCCGATTTAGATAATGATGGGGACTTAGATTTGATTTCAAATAATTTGAATGAGCCAGCGGGTATTTACCAAAATAATTCAAGAGAATTACTGAAAAACAACTTTGTTAAAATAAAGTTGAAAGGGGATGGGATGAATACTTTTGGCATAGGCGCTAAGGTGATTTTAAAAACAAGGGATGGCCAACAAATTCAGCAAATGATGCCAACTCGGGGTTTTATGAGTGCTGTTGAGCCCACCCTTTTATTTGGAATTGGTCAGCTGACCCAAGTGGATACTTTATTAGTGATTTGGGAAAACGAAAAGATGGAAATCGTCGCCAATCCTAAAATAAATTCGGATCTGATTTTATCACAAAAAAATGCAAAAATCAATGTCAGGGATTATTCTTTTTTTGCTCAGCCAAAACCCATTTTTGAAGAATTAACGGATCGGATTAATCTTCCATTCATGCACAAAGAAAATACGTATTTTGACTTTAATCGTGAAATTTTAATGCCATTTAAAGTATCGATTGAAGGACCCAAAATGGCCGTCGGCGATATTAATGGCGATGGTCTAGAGGATTTTTATGTTGGTGGAGCGAAGTATCAAGCGGGTCAATTATTCCTACAGAAATCAAACGGATTTGTAGCCTCTCCGCAAGTAGCTTTTAAATTGGATTCGATTTATGAAGATGTGGATGCGGTATTTTTTGATGCTGACGGAGATAAAGACCAAGATTTATATGTGGTCTCGGGCGGAAATGAGTTTTATGATAAAATGCAAGAGCAGTTTGACCGACTTTATAAAAACGACGGGAAAGGTAATTTCACTAGGGATCTAAAGGCATTGCCTGCTATGTATGACAACAAATCAGTGGTTAGGCCATGCGATTTTGACCAAGACGGAGACCTCGATTTGTTTGTTGGCGGACGTGTTGTGGCTTATAGCTATGGCCAAATTCCACGCTCTTATTTGTTGGTCAATGATGGAAAGGGTAAGTTTTCAGATGCAACGTTGGCTCAAGCCCCTGAACTAAGTAAGGCCGGCATGATAACTGAGGCGATTTGGGCGGACCTAGATCGTGATGGCGATTTAGATTTGACGGTAGTGGGTGATTGGATGCCGATTAAAATGTTTGAAAATAAAAAGGGCAAATTCACTTTAATGGACAATGGATTAGCCGAATTTACAGGTTTTTGGTCGGGATTATCATCAGGTGACTTCGACCATGACGGCGATGTGGATTTTGTGGTTGGAAATTTAGGGACTAATACGAAGTTGAGGAAATCTACCGATGGTCGTTTGAAAATGTACATCAAGGATATTGACAATAATGACACGAAGGAGCAAATTATTGGATATAGTCGGGGGGATGCTTTTTACCCAGTCAATACTAAAGATGAAATGGGAAAGCAAATACCTAGCATCATCAATAAAAAATATACGGCTTATCATATGTTTGCTGGAAAAAGTTTGGAGGAATTATTTGGGGAAAAGGAATTGGACGGGGCTGAAGAGAGAACGATTAATACCTTTGAATCTGTCTATTTAGAAAATCTAGGGAAAGGAAAATTCAAGAAAAGTAATTTGCCAAGCTTAGCTCAAATCTCAAAAGTAATGGTCTTGAGGACCGAGGATGTGGATAAGGACGGGCATTTGGATGTAATTTTGGGAGGGAATTTTAATGGGGCTTCCATGTACCAAGCACGTTATGATGCCTTTTTTGGACTCATTCTGAAAGGAAATGGGAAGGGCGATTTTAAGGTTTTGGTGCCGACGGACACCGGATTTATGCAAGATGGGGATGTGCGCGATATTAAAATAGTTCACACTCCTAAACAAAATTTGTACTTTGTTACTCGCAATAATGACCGTATGCAGATCTTCAAAAAGCTTAATTAATGCGCACGATAACTCCATTTAAAATTTGGATTTCTTCGCTTTTTTTGGTCTGGGCTTGGAGTTTTGCTTTCTGTCGTTCGAAATCTGTTGAAGGATAAAATCTAGCCAAAACGTATTGTACCTCATGTCATTTATTGCCTTCACCTAGTTTGTTGTCAAAAAATGCTTGGAAGCAGGCGAAAGGAATTCTAATTTTACGAAATAGACTTAAATGAGGGGCTTTTATTTGATCTTTTTTTTACTGCTTACTACTCCTATTTTTTCTCAAAAAAACGGATATTATATCCTTTCAGGTACTGTTCGAGATATAGAAACAAATGCCTTTTTAGAAGGGGCAAATATACTATTTTCAGGATTGTCGATTGGTGCAAAAACAGATTCATTAGGCCATTTTTCCCTGACACTTCCTTCCCGAACCTATCAAGTTATCATTCGGAGCCTTGGCTATAAATTTAAAATTGAGCGGGTTGAGCTGACTCAAAATGTCCAAATAAATACTTCCCTCTTGCGCGCCGAACAGCTCCTTGATGAAGTGGTTATTACCACGGAAAAGGCGGATGCGAATGTGAATCGGGCCATTATGGGCGTGGAAAAGATGTCTTTTAAAACGCTTAAAAAATTACCAAATCTAATGGGTGAGGCTGACGTAATCCGAAGTATTATGTTGTTGCCGGGAGTTTCGACCATCGGCGAAGGGGCTTCTGGGTTTAATGTTCGAGGAGGAAATGTGGATCAAAATTTAGTGCTTTTGGATGGAGTTCCTTTGTTTAATACCTCACATTTGTTTGGATTTTTTACGGGTTTCAATGCGGATATGGTGCAGGATTTGAGCCTGTTCAAAGGTGGAATTCCGTCCATGTATGGCGGACGCGCGTCCTCGGTGCTCGACGTACACCTTAAAGAGGGGAATGTGGAAAAATGGGGAATCGAGGGTGGGGTGGGACCTATTTCGAGCCGATTGCTTTTTGACGGTCCGCTGTTTAAAGGAAAGACTTCTATACTTGTAGGCGCCAGAGGATCCCTATCGGATTTTTATATGAAATATTTTCCAAATCCAGCTTTGGCAAAAAGTAAAGCCGATTTTTATGATGTCAATTTGAAATTAACACATCGCTTTGGTAAGAATCAGCGTATCTCTTTTTCGGCCTATTTGAGTAATGATGGATTCAAATTTGCTTCAGACACTCTCTATTCTTGGAACACCAAAGTCTTTAGTATCAAGCATAATGCGCTGATTGGAAGCAGTATTTCGCATAATTTCACCGCTTTTATGAGCGATTATACGTATGGAATTGAAGGCTTGAAAAAGGGGGTTGAATTTATCTGGCGTCCATCGATTATTCAAAAATCAATTAAAGAAGATCTGAGCTGGGAAATAAACCCTAAAAACCGGCTGGATTTTGGAATGGAATTTAGTGCTTTTCAAAATGATGCGGGTAGTTTTCTGCCAAACGCAGCTCAATCTGCGATTGAAAAATTTCCAATGAGTACGGAAAACTCGAGGGAGATGTCGGCTTATGTGGGACACAGTGCTCGGGTGAGTAATAAAATCAGTTTGGATTATGGTCTGAGGTACTCGATGTACCAATTGGTCGGCCCACAGGATTTTTATGGGTATAGAAATGGAATATCTCGGGCGCTTAACACCATCAAAGACACAACACATTTTGGCGCGGGAACGGTGATCCAAACCTACGGGGGATTTGAACCACGTTTGTCACTAGTCTATAAAGTGGACACGAGTCTTTCGGTGAAATTTGGTTTTACTCGAATGCAGCAGTTTAGGCATCTTCTGTCGAATACCATGGCGATCTCCCCGGTGGATGTGTGGAAGAATGCGAATCCTTATTTACCCCAGCAAATTGCCGATCAATATTCCCTCGGTATTTTTAAAAATTTTACCAATGTTCAAAATGCTGTTTTCGAAACTTCTTTGGAAATCTATTATAAGGTTTTTAAAAACGTAGTAGACTATATAGATGGAGCGGCTTTGTATTTAAATCCAACCGTGGAAACTGAATTGTTGGTCGGCAAAGGCCGAGCCTATGGAGTCGAAATTTTCTTGAAAAAGGCCAGAGGAAAACAGGTGACCGGCTGGGTTTCCTATACCTATGCGCGTACATTCCGACAAATTGAGGCCAATGCAAATCAATCGGCAGCGAATTTTGGATTGGAATTCCCTGCGAATTTTGATACCCCCCATACGTTTAAATTGGTGTTGAATAATCGCTTTACGAATCGTATTTCGTTCAATGCGAATTTCACTTACATGACGGGTCGGCCGATTACCTACCCAAATGGTCGGTATAAGATGTATGCCTATAATGAGTTGTTGGACTACGCGAATGCCAACGGCATTTTTCCCCGGCCCGGCCTCACACCTACAACCTATAAATATGGAAGTTCGAACAATATCTATTTAGTAGGTTCTACCATCACCCAGGCCCTGGACGGCTATTCGAGCCCAAGTTTCACTTTGCGTAACGAAGAACGAATTCCCTTTTATATGCGTATGGATATCGGAATAACCGTAGAACCCAAAGCAGGTAAAAAATGGCAAGGGTCTTGGAATTTTTCAGTGTACAATGTGTTAGCTAGGGAAAATGCATATTCCTTATTTTTCCGTTCCTCCACGGGCTTGATAAATCAGGCGAGAACGTATCAATTGTCTATTTTAGGCGCTGCGATTCCTTCCATCACCTATAATTTTAAATTTTGATGAAAGCATGGATGCTAGGTTTTTGTTGGTTTTTTCTCTGCGCTTGTGAAACGGAGGTTACGGATTTTAAAACTCAAAATTTAAGTTCGGCTATCGTCGTTTATGGCGAGATGAGTTCGCAGGCAGGCCCCTATACCGTGCGTTTAAATTACACTTCGGCCTATTCCCCTTTTGATGTCACTGAATTCCAAGGCCAAGTCATTCCAGGTGCTGATGTGAAGATTTTGGATGAAACGGGTGCTAGTGTTTCCTTAAAAGAAATCCAAAAGGGCATGTATCAAACACCCGCCACTTTTAAGGGGCTAGTGGGTAAAAAATATAAAATTCGGATCCTAACCATGAATGGAAAGGAAATCGAATCTAGCTTAGATGAATTAAAAGCTCCCCTCCCTTTATCTTCCTTTTCCTACAGCTTTAAAAATGCAGATAAAGTCGAAAATATGCGTTTTGATATCAGCGCTTCAGTACAGGATAAAAAGGGCTCGGAAGATTATTACTTAATTAAACGTCAGGATTTCGTACAATTTTTAACGACTTGCCCGGAACCCCCGCCGCCGCCCGCACCAGTTCCGTCTTGCGATTGTAAATGTTGGCAGGCCCCCCAAAACACCCAGCCTATTCTGCTGACAGATTTTTTATTGGATGGCACCTCCATTCCCTTGCCTTTGAAATCAGTGGATTACCATGATTTGACCGATGTTGTGATTCAATTAAATTTCTATACGGTTTCCAAAGATGCCTATACGTTTTGGAAGCGTCAGGAAGAACAAAGAACCCTTGGCGGCGGCTTGTTTGATAAAGTTCCGGCTCAGATTATCGGGAATTTGCGGAGCGTAAATGATCCGGGCCAACAAGTTATAGGCTATTTTTTAGTCGGTGGACTACATCGCCAACGCCTCACCATCGATCGATACCATGGCATTCCCGAAGAGGCCTTTAAAAAACTCGGTTTTTACGTGGATTTCTATAATATCCGCTACAAAGATTATGCTTTGTGGGATTGTAGAAAGGCCTCTTGGATCCCTTTCAATCTGGGTTTAAGCCTTCCGACGCTTTAAATCTTTTTTTGTAAAATTAAATTTGGCGACAAAAATATAGTATGCTTGCATAATATATTTTTTCTCTGCAAATTTGTTACAAATAATAAAAAATATGGCAAAAGAATACGATCGTCGGAATCTCGACTTCATCCTTAAGGAGGTTTTTAATGTGGCTTCCCTTTGTAAATACCCTCGCTTTGCGGATTATACGCCTGACATGTTTGACATGTTATTGGATTCGGCCGATTTAATTGCCGAGAAATATTTGCGACCCATCTATGTAGATTCTGATAGAAAGGCAGCCGAATTAGTGGACGGCGTGGTACATGTACATCCAGGAGTCGAACCGTATGTGAAGGAGATGGGTGAGTCAGGAATGATCGGTGTCACTTTTGATTTTGAGCATGGGGGCCAACAGCTTCCATCCTTAGTCGGCGGTGCACATGAATTTATTCGGGGTGCGGCTCACAATTCAGTGGTGATGTTTACAGGTCTTTCCCACGGTGCGGCCCATTTAATTGCCTCTTTTGGGTCCAAAGAATTAGCAGATAAATTTGTTCCCAACATGCTTTCCGGTAAATGGGCAGGAACGATGTGTTTGACAGAACCCCAAGCAGGAAGTTCATTAAACGACGTTTCCACTTCAGCCAAAGATTTAGGCGATGGAACTTACTCAATTAAAGGTCAAAAAATATTTATTTCAGGAGGAGATAATCACTTTTCTGAAAATATCGTTCACTTAGTTTTAGCCAGGTTAGAAGGTGCTCCTGCAGGTACGAAGGGGATTTCCCTATTAGTAGTACCAAAAAAGCGAATGGAAAATGGCCAATTGGTTCAAAATGAGGTGGTCTCTTTAGGGGTCTATCATAAAATGGGCCAAAAAGCCACACCCGCACTTCATCTTTCTTTTGGAGATCAAGCTGCCTCGATCGGGTATTTAGTGGGCGAGCCCAACCATGGCCTAAAATACATGTTCCAAATGATGAATGAGGCACGGATTGGAGTTGGAATGGGAGGGGCTTATATTGCTTCTGCCGCCTATCTTTTCTCGAAGCAATATGCAAACGAAAGATCTCAGGGTCGTTTATTGACCAACAAAGATCCTAATACCCCTCCTACTTTAATTAAAAATCATCCAGATGTGCAACGCATGTTGTATTTCCAAAAAGCGATTGTCGAAGGATCCATGGGATTACTTTTCCAATGTCTTCTTTGGGATGATTTAACTAAATGCGCTGAAGGAGAGGAAAAGGCGGAGGCCCAATTGTTGTTAGACTTAATGACGACAGTCGCCAAAACCTATCCGGCCGAAATGGGAACATTAGCGGTCAACCAAGGACTTCAAGTGTTAGGTGGTTATGGGTATACAGAAGATTTTCCTTTGGAACAAATGGCTAGAGACGTACGGATTATGTCTATTTATGAGGGAACTACCGGAATCCATGGCTTAACTTTGTTGGGCAGAGGCATTCCGGCCAACAATGGACAGGCGCTTCAAGCCTTAGGCAAATGGATTGCCAAGGATATTGAACTAGGTAAATCCTCTGATTTAGTCGCCAAATACGCGAGTATGTTAGAAGCTGAAGTGGCCAATTTGACCGCAGTCACGATGCATAAATTGAGCATTGCGATGAAAGGAGAATTTGACGTTTTTCTCGCGGACTCTAGCCTTTATATGGAATTGTTTGGTGTAGTAACGGTCGCATGGCAATGGTTAAAACAGGGAAATGTGGCTGCTGCGGCCTTAAAAGTGGGAGGTTTGAGTTCGGATGAACTCGCTTTTTACCAAGATAAAATTCATACGATGAAATTTTTCTTCCATTATGAGGTTCCTAAAGCATTAGGTTTATCCAAGCGTTTAATGGACGATGAGGTTTTAACTATATTTTAATCAATTTGTATATAAACCCATTTAAAATGTTAAAAAATACATTAGCGATTTTGTTCTTTGCGGCCTTCTCAACTTTGGGTCAAACAAAATCGACATATAATGCCTATGAATTATTCCATCCACTTTGGAATTACGGGCCTGCCTCCTCAGCTCGTTCTGGCTCAGGTATCCCAGGACCTACTTATTGGCAAAACTCGGTAGATTATAAAATTTCCGCTACTTTAGATGAGGAGGCGCGTAAAATTTCCGGGGAAGTGGAGATGACCTATAAGAATAATTCACCTGATAAATTGCCTTTTTTATGGTTGCAGTTAGATCAAAATTCCTTCTCCACTCAATCACGTGGAGGCAAAACCACTCCGGTTTCAGGGGGTAGATTTGGAAATATAGGTTTTGAGGGTGGATACCAAATTGAGAGTGTGACGGTGGATGGGAAAGCGGCAAATTATGTGGTGGAGGATACTCGAATGCAAATTCGTTTGGCCCAAGCGATGGCTGAAAAAGTGGGTGTAGCCAAAATAAAAATCGTTTATTCCTTTAAGTCTCCGGCGAATGGCCATGACCGTATGGGTATCCAAGAAACTAAAAATGGAGCTATTTTTACCGTAGCGCAGTGGTTTCCAAGGATGTGCGTATATGATGATATTGAAGGTTGGAATGTCCTGCCATATTTAGGCGCAGGTGAATTTTATTTGGAATATGGGAATTTTGAGTATTCCATTAATGTACAGGCTTCGCACATCGTCGTAGGATCTGGAGAATTGGTTAATCCTACGGAAGTGTATACGGCAGACCAGGTGAAAAAATGGGCTTTGGCGGCACAATCTGAAACTACAGTGGTGATTCGTTCAGCCGAGGAGGTTTTGAATCCATCTTCGAGGCCTGCAAAAGACCGATTGACCTGGAAATTCAAATGTTCAAATGCGCGTGATGTGGCTTTTGCCACTTCAAAATCATTTATTTTAGATGCGTCAAGAATCAATTTGCCCAGTGGTAAAAAATCCATGGCTGTTTCGGTGTATCCCGTGGAGTCCAATGGGCAAAACGCGTGGGGTAGGTCAACGGAATATGTGAAAGCGTCGGTTGAATATTACTCGAATTGGCTTTACGAATATACCTATCCGGTAGCGACTAATGTGGCGGGTATTGTTTCTGGGATGGAATATCCAGGAATTATTTTTTGCGGTTACCGGGATCAAACGCGTGCGCTGATGGGGGTGACGGATCATGAATTTGGGCACAACTGGTTTCCGATGATTGTAGGTTCGAATGAGCGTAAGTTTCCTTGGATGGATGAGGGTTTCAATACATTCATTAATTTTTATTCTATGGACGCCTTTAATAAAGGAGAGTTTAAAAGCCAAAAAATGGATATGCATCAAATAGCACCTATGATGTTCAGAGATTATGCAGATCCCATTATTTCTATTCCTGATGTCATTCAGCCCATGAATTTAGGTTGGGAAGCCTATAACAAACCAGGAATCGGATTGCGAATTTTACGAGAAAATATTTTAGGGGCTGATCGTTTTGATTATGCGTTTAAGAATTACATCAAACACTGGGCTTTCAAACATCCTACCCCATTAGACTTTTTTAAAGCGATGGAAGACGGAGCGGGTGAGGATTTAGGTTGGTTCTGGAAATCCTGGTTTTACGAATTATGGCGTTTGGATCAATCAGTTAAGGATGTGGAGTATATCGAGCAGGACCCCATTAAAGGAGCATTGATTACCATTGAAAACATGGAAAAGATGGCTATGCCAGCCGTGGTGGATGTGGAATTAGTTAGTGGGGCGAAGGAACGATTTATTTTTCCTGTGGAAATTTGGCAAAGAGGAAGTTCTTGGACCTTTAGAACATCAACTAACATCCCGATCAAATCTGTGACCATCGATCCAGACCATGTGTTCCCTGACATCAATAGTAAAAATGATGTTTGGAAGCCTACGATTTTTAGAGCACCGAGAGGAAATTAGGAATTATTCTTTTATTCGTCCTTAAATTGTTTTATTAAATTTATTTCCCTTGCGGACATATTCTGAGATTTTTTTGAACAAAATTTAATTTTTTATCATGTTGGATTATTTTAATTTTAATTAAAATAAATAATGCATTTCATTGCATTATTCAAACTTTCTACTCGCGGACATATTCAAAAAAACTACCTTTTTGAGTTAATGAAGCCATTTAATATTTTTATTAAAGTTTTTTTTTAAAAAATCATACTTATATTCGAAACATTAAAGTGGTTCAACTGTACCGTTGGATCGATTAAACCTATAAATAAATCTATTTATGAAATCAAACTTTTACCAAAGCAAGGTACTGTACTTGCTGGTCGTTCTGCTCTCCAGTTCATGGGTGGCTTTTGGCCAAAATCAAACTATTACGGGTAAAGTAACCGATGAAAAGGGTGAGGCCTTGATCGGAGTAAACATCATCGTTAAGGAGACCAACAAGGGAACCACGACGAATGTAGATGGAAAGTATACTCTTTCCGTACCTGGTAGTTCTAGTAAAATCATTTATACTTTCGTGAGTTATGAAAGTAGAGAAGTGACTGTGGGGAACCAAAGCATTATCAATGTTTCCCTATCACCTGATGCAAAAAGCCTTTCTGAGGTGATTGTCGTAGGTTATGGGGTTCAGAAAAAGGCTACTATTTCTGGTTCTGTTGTGTCGGTTAAAGGATCAGACCTACAGAAATCGCCAAGTGTTAACCTAAGTAACTCGTTGGCCGGTCGTATGGCTGGGGTAGTTGCCGTTAACCGTTCAGGAGAGCCTGGTTCCGATGGGTCTACGATTCGTATTCGTGGGGCTAACACTTTGAACAACAATGACGCCTTAATCGTAATCGATGGTATTCCAAATCGTGCGGGTGGTTTAGATCGTATTAACCCAGCTGATATTGAGACGATCTCTGTATTGAAAGATGCATCTGCAGCTATTTATGGTGCTCGTGCGGCGAATGGAGTTATCTTGATTACAACGAAAAAAGGAAAAACAGGAAAGCCTGAGTTATCGTACTCGTTTAATCAAGGATTTTCAGATCCAACGGTCATTCCTAAATTAACAAATGCATCTCAGTATGTAGGTATGTTAAATGATTTGGATATCTATCAATTGCCAACAAACCAATGGAGTGCAGCAACAGCTGCTTACAAGGCTTCAGGTGTTTATAATGGTAGAAAAGCTCCATATAGCCCAACTGACATACAAAAGTATGGGGATGGTTCAGATCCTTGGCTATACCCAAATACAGATTG
>CAMDRO010000043.1 GCA_945906795.1 Spirosoma fluviale | reverse complement strand
CACCAAATTACCTCTTCGCCATTAACTGAGGCGAAAGTCTCTGAAATCCCCTGTATCGAGCTTATATGGGCGATTTCGCGGGGTTGTGGCGAGGGCTGCTAAGAGAAGAGAAACCGTGAAAACGAAACTAGTAGGTCAACCACCTTTTTTAAGAGTCTGCTGATTATTTCAGCAGACTCTTTCGTTTTTTAATGGATATTGACTCTACATAATATGAACCCACTATTTTACTATTAACTCCTTAATTTTTTCGCCCACTCCGCCCTTTTTAAATTCCTTCGCTTTTTTCCCATACATCCACAAGGTATAGGGCAATGGCTTTTGGTTTAATATTTCATCCGGTATTTTGAAGGTCGTTGCTCCTCCTGTTTTTGTCTTGATTAAAACGACTCCATTGGCACCCCGAACCCCGTAAATGGCCGTATTCGACGGGTCCTTTAATACATTAACCGATTCAATGTCATTGGGATTAATGGTGTTGATATTAGTAATGGGCACTCCATCGACCACATACAAAGGACTATTTGAATTGATGGAACCAAATCCTCGAATTCTAACCATCGCCGCCCCGCCAGGGGAATTGTCATTGCCAACCGTCACGCCGGCAACCTGTCCAGTCATTTTTTGATTCAAAGTTCCTGCAGCCACTTGTGATAAATTTTGTGCACTCACTTCTCCCACTGCTCCATTATTGTCCCTTCTAGGTTTAGGAATTGAAGGCTCTATAAACCTAGGAATAAATTGAATGCCAACGCCCGCCGCTCCATCAGCAGATCGGCCAGACACCAACACCACTTTTTCCAATTGGCCCAGTGGAATCGCATTCGTGTCTCGATATTCGCCTTTGGTAAATAAATCCTCCGGATCATAAAAGTAAATGAATAGCGAATCGGATTTGATTGCGAATGATCTTTGCGCCTGTTTCGCTTTGGAACCCGATGATGTGCTGGATCCAAAATATTGATTTAAAATGGATATCAATTCACCCGAATGGCTGGTTTGTTGGGCCGCCAACGAATGATTCAAAAATAATAATAAGGCAAAACATAGTATTAATTTCATATCTATCAGGTTAAAACAGTTTTCAATTTTTCATAACTTAAAATCATCGAACGTACATTATGGTAATTTATTTTCCAAGAAGTCGCCATGTGTCGCCAGATGGGTTCGCCCTCACGCGTTAGTAATGGCCACCATTCTCCCGTGTTAAAATTAATCATTTTGTCAAAAACAAAGCGATGCACTTGCTTATGTGCCGCTAAGAATTTCTCATCCCCGGTAAGTAAATATGCATCGAGCATGCCGATTAACATTTCAGCCTGTTGCCAAAATTCTTTTTCTTTATCGTACACAACTCCATCATGCGAACCTTCTACATAGACACCCCCATACTCCCAATCAATGCCATAATTCATCGAATGATAAAAGGCCTTTTCTAAATTAACCCGATAGTCTTCGACTGAAAATCCACCCACCTTCAGGGCATGCATCAATAACCAACCAAATTCAGCATTGTGGCCATAAGAAGTATTGTCGGTGGACGAAGCTTTTTGGCCCCCCTCCGCAAAACGATCCCAACCCCAAACAATATCAAATTTTATCTGCGGTGCGACGGACCAATCAGCCCAAAACTGAGGGATTCCTGTCCCCGTTTCTGCATGCATTACTTTTTGAATTAAGATGTCAATGGACTCTTTTAGTTTTCTTCGATGCAATTCTTTACCACTGGCTTCATATAAAGTTGTGAAGGCCTCCATTAAATGCATGTGTACATCCAATGTTTTTCGATCACCCCCTGGCGCGCCCGGTCCCATTAATTTCCAATCTTCAGAAAAGAATTCCCAATAGCCGCCTAAGTTGGTGTCTACCGCATATTTTTGCAATAAATCAAAGCACTTTTCCGCATATTCCAAACCTACAGGATCCCCTGTGGCCAACGTATATTCACTCAGGCTATAAATGGCGAAGCTATGTCCATATCCAATTTTTTGTCGGTTGGTAGCCTCCCCTTTGCGATTCATCATCCAGTAAAACCCTTCATTTTCAGTGTCCCACATTTTGTCTAACATAAACTTTACTCCATGTTCAGCCATCTCCTTCATGATGGGACCTCCAAAACCATGTCGATATGCCTGAGAATACGTAAATACAGATCTAGATTGTGCGATCAATGACTTTTCATCTTGTCCAGAATCTTCCCCAAATTCATTATAATGTGTGATGAATCCCCCATAGGTTTTGTCCATGGTTCTTGTGGACCAGAAAGGCAATAAATGTGCTTCTGTATACTGTTTGATTTCGTCGCGAAGTGATTTTAATTCTTCTTTGTTCATAAAAAGGATAGGTTTAATTTTTCGATTTCTTCCGGGCTTGCGGCACCCGTTTCTCCTATTTTATGGATGGATATGTGGGCACATAAATTAGCAAATTCACAGCATTCCGACGTATTAGCCCCTGATGCTTTGGCAGCTGAAAATGCGGCAACGACCATGTCACCTGCTCCAACGGTATCTATTTTGCCGGTAGGCTTTATGCCGGCTTGCCAATGAAATTCCGTTGGGCTTGCGTATATTAATCCCCGCTCACCTAAGGTAACTAAGGCCCCAGTTTTTCTTTTGGAAACCCAATTTTTTATAATGGTAGTCAAAGTTTCATCTAAGGCTAATTGCTGGGGACTTAATTTTAAGATTGCAGCTAATTCAGATTCATTTACTTTTATGGGTATTTCTGTGGCCACAGCGCCTAAATTCCTTAGGTCAGCCAATGCATTTTTTGAATGCTGATTGATAAACGTTTGAAGGTGTTTTATGCTTTTTGAGTTTAATAATGGGTTTAGAAATTGCTCATTGACAAGCACCCAATCATATGCGTCTATTTCAGTTTCTAATTGTTGAATTAAAGTTTCAGATTTTAGATTAAATTGTTTATTCTGCGTACCAAAATCAATTCGATTTAATTCGACATCGGCCCACATGGGTTTGGAATAAGTAGGGGTGTCTATGTCTGAAAAGCGCATTAAATGCGTCGATTCTATTCCCAAAGAGGCACATTGAAAAAGCATTTCTCTTCCAAATAAATCTGTGCCAATCGCCCCAAAGGCAAATGCCTTTGCACCTAAAATAGTCACGTTTTTGGCTACATTGCCTGCTCCACCCAAAAAGCCTTTCGGTTGTTTGCCCCAAAAAACATTTTTCCCAGTTTCAACAGAAAATTCTAATGTTTTTGTATTTTCTTGAAAGTAAAAATCAACAGCAAAATCTCCAATAATGGCAATTTTGATTTTCTGAATTTGACTTAATATTTCCTTAAGCCGAATGGGATTCATATCGATAGGTTTGAAAATGCCTCTAAAAATAAGGATATTTTCTCACAAAGGAAATAAGTATTTTTGCGTAATTTTAGATATCAAAATTCAATAAATTAAATTTTATACCCTTGGCTTTAATCAAATCAATTTCAGGTATCCGCGGTACGATTGGAGGAAAACCAGGAGAAGGCCTTAGCCCTATCGATGTAGTTACATTTGCCGCGGCTTATGGCACCTGGCTTAAACGTGCGGACAAAGCATCCAGCAAAAAATCAACAAATACAATCGTCATCGGAAGGGATGCCAGAATTTCTGGATCTATGGTGTCTTCTTTAGTGGCCAATACCCTGATCGGTTTGGGTTGGGATGTCTTGGATATAGGATTATCTACCACACCAACGGTCGAATTAGCTATCCCGTGGACAAATGCAGCCGGTGGTATTATCATCACAGCTAGCCATAATCCAGCCCAGTGGAATGCACTTAAATTACTGAATCATCAAGGTGAATTTATATCAGATTCGGAGGGAAAAGATCTTTTGGCCATTGCCGAAAATCAAGATTTTTCCTTTGCTGAGGTTGATGAATTAGGCGAAATAAAGGAAGATGATACTTTTTTGAATCAACATATCCAGCATGTTTTAGGTCTTCGAGGAGTTCATGCAGATCAAATTTCAAAAGCTAATTTTCGAGTGTTAGTTGATGCAGTCAATTCTACCGGCGGAATCGTTGTGCCTGATCTTTTACGCGCCTTAGGGGTGAAAGATGTGGAGGTGATTTTTGGGGAACCAACGGGTCATTTTGCGCATAATCCAGAACCTTTGCCGGAGAATTTGGGTGCGATGATTTCCAAGATGAAAGAAGGAAATTATGATCTAGGCATTGTGGTTGACCCCGATGTGGACCGATTATGTTTTATTTCGGAGGATGGAACACCTTTTGGTGAAGAATATACCCTAGTGGCTATTGCAGATTATATCTTGTCTTTAGATACAGGAAATACGGTATCGAATTTATCTTCCACACGTGCTTTACGCGATGTGACAGAAAAACACGGAGGAACCTACTTTGCAGCGGCTGTAGGGGAGGTCAATGTAGTCAATCAAATGAAGGCTCAGGGAGCCATCATCGGTGGAGAAGGCAATGGGGGAATTATTTTTCCTGAATCTCATTACGGTCGGGATGCTTTAGTGGGGATTGGCTTGTTTTTGACCTATTTAGCCCAAAAAGGGATGAAGACTTCAGAGCTAAGAGCTAGTTTTCCTTCTTATGTTATTTCAAAAAATAAAATCGAGTTATCGGCCAATTTGAATGTTGATTTAATCTTATCAACGGTGGCTGAGAAATATAAAGACCAACATGTTAACACGATCGATGGAGTAAAAATAGATTTTCCTGATCGTTGGATTCATTTGAGAAAATCCAATACCGAACCCATCATTCGGATTTATGCGGAGGCCCCGAACGAGGAAGAAGCCAATACACTTGCCCAACAAATTATACAGGTAATTGAAGAAATTGCCGTTAAATAAAATTTATGACTTCATCTAAAATCCCTATTTACTTAGATAATGCGGCTACTACCCCCATCGATCCTGAGGTATGGAAGGAAATGCAGCCCTATTTTGAGCAGTTTACCGCAAATCCATCTTCGATCCATTCGCATGGCCGACAAGCCAAAGTGATTGTGGAAAAAGCTCGAAAGACCATTGCCACCGTATTAAATGCCGCTCCTTCGGAAATATTTTTTACATCGGGAGGTACTGAAGCAGATAATACAGTGATACAATCTTGCGTGCTTTATGGTGGAATTAAGACGATTATTACATCGCCTTTAGAGCATCATGCCGTTTTACATACTGCCCAGGCTTGGGAAAAATTAGGGATGCTTGAGTTGAAAATGGTTAGCTCAGATTCAAATGGAGTGATTGATTTAGCTGATTTGGAAAGTTTATTATCTGCCTCACCCAACGCCTTAGTTAGTTTGATGCAAGGCAATAATGAAATTGGGAATTTATTAGATTTACATGCCGTGGGTAATTTATGTAAAAAATATGGCGCGCTTTTTCATTCAGATACGGTTCAAACCATGGGGCATTTTGTGCACGATGTTCAAAATCTACCCGTTCATTTTTTAGTGGGTGCCGGACATAAATTCCATGGCCCCAAAGGGATAGGTTTTCTTTATGCGAAGTCTGGTACCAAGTTTTCACCCATGATGCATGGAGGCGCGCAAGAACGCAATCAACGTGGAGGCACAGAAAATGTATATGGGATGGTTGGCATTGCAAAAGCTTTGTCAATTGCTTATGAAGATATGGCTGCTCATGAAATCCATATAAAAGATCTTAAGACTTATTTCATCCAGGGTTTACAGAATAACTTCCCGGGCATTGAATTTAATGGACTTTCATCCGACATAGAAAAAAGCCTATATACGGTTTTAAATGTACGCTTTCCGCAGGTTCAAGATGGTGACATGTTACTTTTTAAATTAGATATTGAGAAAATATCAGCTTCTGGAGGGAGCGCTTGCTCTAGCGGAACTTCTGTGGGATCACATGTGTTGACCGCCTTAAATCCTAATGCGGAAGGTGCGGCAGTCAGATTTTCGTTTTCAAAAAATAATACCCGAGCAGAAATCGATCGGGTATTGGAGGTTTTGAGCAAAATAATCAACTAATACCTCTTACTTAATACCTATTACCTCTTACCTATTTTGTTACCTAATTTTAATACGTTCTTGCGAAAATTACTCGGTGCTCAGAAGGTTCGCCAGTCAACACACATTTGCCGACTTCTTTTTTTACGCCTAATGGGATGCATCGAATCGTTGCTTTGGTCAATTCCTTTATTTTTTCTTCCGTCTCCGGAGTGCCATCCCAGTGCGCTGAAAGGAATCCACCTGCTTCAATTTTTGTCTGAAATTCTTCCCAAGTATTGACTTCATGCGTATTTGATTCGCGGAATGCGAATGCTTTGGCATAAATCTTTTCTTGGATATCATGAAGCGTGTCAACCACCACTTGTTCGATTCCGTCAAAAGGCAAACTCATTTTTTCGCGAGTGTCACGTCGAGCTAATTCAATCGTTCCATTTTCAATATCTCGGTTGCCAATGGCCAGACGAATCGGAACTCCCTTTAATTCATATTCGGCAAATTTGAATCCAGGACTTTGATTTTCCGAAATGTCAAATTTTACCGAAACCCCTTGTTTTTTTAAGGCTTTGACTAAGGGGTCTATTTTTTCTTTTATCAGGTTTAATTGCTCATCTCCTTTATAAATAGGTACAATGACCACCTGGATTGGGGCTAATTTTGGTGGCAATACTAAACCTTGATCATCGGAGTGAGCCATAATTAATGCCCCCATCAAACGGGTGGATACACCCCAAGAGGTGCCCCAAACATAGTCCAATTTGTTTTCTTTACTCAGAAATTTTACGTCAAATGCCTTAGCAAAATTTTGACCTAAAAAATGAGAAGTACCTGCTTGCAATGCTTTCCCATCCTGCATTAATGCTTCAATACAATAGGTTTCTTCTGCCCCAGCAAATCGCTCATTGGCCGTTTTTATCCCTTTTAAAACGGGCATTGCCATAAAGGTTTCTGCAAACTCAGCATAAATCTCTAGCATTTGTTCGGTTTCGTCAATGGCTTCCTTTTTTGTCGCATGGGCGGTATGTCCTTCTTGCCACAAGAATTCGGCCGTTCTGAGGAAAAGACGGGTACGCATTTCCCAACGAACCACATTGGCCCATTGGTTAATCAGTAAGGGTAAATCTCGATACGATTGAATCCAGTTTTTATACGAGGACCAAATCAATGTTTCTGAGGTAGGTCTAACAATTAATTCCTCCTCCAGTTTTGCATCTGGATCAACAATAACTCCGCCTCCGTTTGGGTCATTTTTTAATCGATAATGAGTAACTACAGCACATTCTTTGGCAAATCCTTCTACGTGTGAAGCTTCTTTGGAAAGGAATGACTTAGGAATAAATAAGGGGAAGTAGGCATTCGTGTGTCCGGTTTCCTTAAACATATCATCCAATGCCCTTTGCATTTTCTCCCAGATCGAATAACCATAGGGTTTAATGATCATACAACCTCTCACGGCAGAATTTTCAGCTAAATCAGCTCGTTTAACTAGTTCATTATACCATTCAGAATAGTTCTCGGCGCGACTTGGTAGGGATTTACTCATATATATTGTTTGAAATCGTAATTTTAAAGATATTTATCGTTTTATTTGTAAACTATTTTTGTCTCTTATTTGTTAGGAGCAAAGATACAGTTTTGTGCTAGGTTTTTAACATGTATAACTTTCAAATCCAATGAAAAATCACTCGATTTTGTTTTTGTTGCTTGTTGGTTTATTTCTTATACAAGCATGCACCGTTATTCAAAATAATTCTTCGGATGTGACGAGCCAATCAAAATTGGTCACCGATGACCTGTACGATAATCCTGTTCAGACTGCTGTTATACCTAAGAAAAAGAAAAAGTCTGATTTTCTAGACTTTCAAGATGATGCCACTTTAATCGAAGAAGAGAATGGTTTAGCTGAAGCTGCTGAACCTAATTATTTGAATTCTCGTGCCGTTTATGCCAATCAATATGATCAAGGATATGCCAATGAATTTTCATCGGGTTTGATGAATGCCAACCCTTGGAATAGTTGGTATAGCAATCCTTTCATATCTTTTGGAACCGATTTTGGTTCTCGTTGGGCTTCCCCATTAGCCTCATGGCGTTTATCAGACCCTTATTATTATGGATCTATGTCCTCCATGTATGGGCCTATGATGTATTCAAGTTTTGCCTATCAATCGAGTTTCATGATGAACCCTTATTATTATGATCCATTTTATCGGATGTCGGCATTTTCAAATCCATTTAATTCGATGTATGGAGGAATGTATGGTTTTGGGATGTATGGGTCAACCAATATCTACAATTACTATGGGGGCTTAAATTCAAGTAATTCTTCCTATAATTCGAATAATTATAATGTGGTAGATCCTGTGCAAGTTAGCAGGCGTGGAGCTAGAGAAGATGGAATGTCGAATCGATATGGAGGAGAGAATTATAACAATGCGCCAAGGGGCAATAGCAATTCATATAATCCGAATGGGACAAACCAACAAAGAGTTAACTCTAGCGCGTCGGAAGTGGGTGGAGAGGCTGTAGTGGCACCTTCCCGTAGGAATACAAATTATGAATATCGCGCAGCTCCAGAGAATAACTCAATGCCTCAATACCAAAATAGATCTGAGTCATATAGTGCTCCATCGACCAATTATGGAAGTTCTGGTGGAAGTTCGGGGGGAGGTAGTTCAACAAGAGGTCCTAGGTAAATATATGAATCGTATTTTTTTGTTTGTCTTTTTGGGCCTAGGTAGCCTATCGGCAGTACATGGGCAAATTAATTCTTATTCGAATTTGGCCAAGAGTTTTTCAACCGCCTACTCCACAAGTTCACCGCGTATGCAAGCCATGGGGGGCGTTCATAGCACATTAGGTGCCGATATAAGTTCAATTTCTGGAAATCCAGCTGGTCTAGGATTTTACAATCGTTCTGAAGTGGCTGTAGGATTAGGTTATGTGTCTTCCACGACCCAATCTACCTATCTTTCTGAAACGTCTTCTAAAACAAATTCATTTGTCCAATTGCCTATTTTCGGTTTGGTTTTAGGTAGTCCTGCAGAGTTTTCCGCTTCGCAATGGCGCGGTAGTTTTGGAGTTGCTTACTCAAGGCAAGTGATCTTTGCCCAGCCGATTTCCATGTCAGGAGTCAATAACCGAAGTTCTTTGTTGGACCGATTCATCGAAAAAGCAAATGAAAAGGGTGCCACAGGTCAAAGTCTAGATGACGAGTTTAATTCCTATAGTAAAACCGCGGATAGCCCTGAAGCGGTGGCCTATCAAGCCTATTTGATTAATCCCAATGCGAAAACGAAAGGTGCTCCATTTCAAAGGTATGAGCCTAATTTGCCTACGCGCCAACAAGGTAACGCTGATAATGAGGGGGCGCTGAGCCAATGGGATATAAGTTATGGGGCTTCCTATTTAAGTAAATTTTATGTGGGCTTAGGTTTGCACTTTTCTAAAATAAATGCGACTTCCACCACCTATTGGCAAGAAGAATTTGTTGGGGCCAATTATGTGGCTGGTTTACAGTATCAAGAAAAATTGGTCAATACAGGTTCAGGACTTTCGGCGACTTTGGGCATGATTTACAAGTTGAGTTCAAATCTTCGTGTTTCATTTGCCTTCAATACGCCTATGTTTTTTGACCAAATGAATGAACGTTACGACGCAACGTTAATTCCCAGGGTTTTTGGTATTCCATCGTTTGACTCAAAGGGAAATCCCATCATCATTACGAGGGTAGGAGCGGTGAAGTTGACCCCGAATGAATTCACCTACCAATTAACCACGCCCTTCAAACTGTCTGGCGGAGCGGCTTATTTTTTTGGAAAAAGGGGCTTGCTAAGTCTTGATTTGGAATATGTCAATTACCCAGGAATGCGTGTTTCATCTACTGAATTATCGGCAACAGATAATATAAATTTTGAGAATAAGTATAATGGGCAAACTCAGAAAAATTTCCAATCGGCACTCAACATAAAATTAGGGACTGAAATCAGATTGAATGCTAATTTCAATCTTCGTGGAGGGGTGGCCACTTGGGGAAATAGTTATTCGCCTACGTATGATTCGATCGACCGAACCGTGTTACAGTTTTCATATGGGGTAGGATATCGGGCGAATCAGTTTTATATTGATTTAGCTGCATACCAAAGGGCCTCCAAAGATGCCTTTACTCCCTATGCCTTAAAAAACACAGCTGATTATTCATCGGCAAATTTGAACTTAACGAACCTGCAATTAATGATCGGTGGAGGCGTTTATTTCTAAACAGGAATATACTGATCCAGCAACCAAAGGAGTTGGGTCACAGATATTTCGCCATCCACTTGAATATCTGCTTGTTTATAGAAAGGCAATCTTTCTTCAAAGGTTTTTTTGATCGTATCGATCACCACTTCTTCACTCTGACTTTTATCTAAAAGAGGTCTATTGTTCCCTTGAGCTTTATATAATCTTTTCGCTAGGTCATTCACGTCTACATTTAAAAACACACTTACGCCATTGTTTTTGATGAATTCCATGTTATCGTTGAAGCAAGGTACTCCGCCACCGGTAGCGATGACTATCGATTGGTCCGGTTGGAATCCGTGCAATGTCTTTTTTTCTAAGTCTCTGAAGTGGCTTTCTCCTTGGCCAGAAAATATTTCTGAAATCGTTTTTTGCTCGCGGGTTTCGATTAGTTTGTCCATGTCGGTGAAGCTGTAACCCAAATTCCTTGCTAATTCTTTTCCTAATGTACTTTTCCCCGAAGAGGGCATTCCGATCAAATAAATATTTTTCATTCTTGCACTTTTGTTAAACGTTCTTCAATTTCATTGGTGCTTGGCAATTGGTACGCTGACCATTTACCTGTAACCACCCCATCCTTGACTATCCAAATTCCTGGACTAGACCTGATAATCGTTTTTAATACTTTTATATCTGCTGATAAAGCAGGAAAGCTTAATTGGTACCGATGCCTTAATTCGTTTACTTCCTCATCTGTGGAGGCGGAAACTAGCCAAACTGATATTTTTTTCTTTTCTAATTTTTTGGCTAACATACTTATTTCAGTGAATGCTTTTTCATAGGTATGATGTATGTTGGGCACGATCACCATGACCCGGCTCCCTTTAAAACTTTCATTCGTGAAATCAGTGGTATCACCTTCAGCCCATAAATGGTAATCGGTGATGAGTGGCCTCGCTTCTTTTTCATTGATGGCCTTCATCGAAATAAACTTGGCTGAGGTATCTGTTGGCATCTCCAATAATTCTGTCTCTTGGCCATTGATTTGATACACATAACTAAATTTCATCGCCTCTCGCTCTTTCATATTTTGAGGAATACTTTCTCCGATCGCATAAGGCAGGCTGTCGAATTTGGGTAAATAAAAATACGAGTAAACGCCAATCCCCACACTGATGAATATACTGACTACGACGATTTTTAACGTGCGTTCGCTTTTCGTGGCCTTCTCACTAAAAAACAAACTAACAGTAAGCAGAATCAAAAATATATCTTTCCCAAAAGATGTCCAAGGGGTAAGTTTGATGGCTTCCCCGAAGCAACCGCAGTCGGTAACCTTGTTGAAATAAGCCGAATAAAAAGTTAAAAAGCTAAAGAAGAGTAATATAGAAAAGATGGCCCAAAGGGTTTGTTTAGCCCGATAATTAAACCATAAAGCGATGGCCAGGACCACTTCTAGGCTACTCAGTATAATGGAAAGAATTAATGCATAAGGAATCCAGAATTTCCAGAAGCCCGACATCCATGGAAAATCCACTGAAAATACATCAAAATACTCCTCTAGTTTTAGTTGGGTCCCAATGGGATCATTCAGTTTAATAAACCCCGAAAAGAGGAATATGCTGACTAGTAAAAATGTGGCAATTCTCGCGTAACGCTGCATAATTTATTACTGTTGAGCTTGTTGGCTTTGTTCTTCTTTCAATTTAATCAAACAAAATACGGCATAGTTTAGCATATCTTGGTAGTTGGCTTCCACTCCCTCCGAAACTAGCGTAACGCCTAAATTGTTCTCTATTTGCTTCGTTCTAAATATTTTCATAAGAATCAAATCAGTCATGCTGCTAACCCGCATATCTCTCCAAGCTTCGCCGTAGTCGTGATTTTTATTTCGTAAAAGCTCTAGAGTGATTTCCACTTGATCATCATAAATCCCGCCTAATTCCTCGGCCGAAAACTCCATTTGATCCGAATTTTCAAGTGTCTTTTGAATTAATGCAATAATGCAATAATTGATAATGCCGATAAACTCGCCCTCAATTCCATCCGCGATTTTTTGTTGGCCCTTATCCTGAATACTGCGTATTCTTTGGGCCTTGATAAAAATCTGATCGGTTAGGCTGGGTAAACGTAAAATTCTCCAAGAAGTTCCGTAATCTTTGTTTTTTTTATCAAACAAGGCTTTGCAGTGTGAAATTACTTGTCGATATTCGATTTCGGTTTGGGAAGGCGAAGAGTCCCGATTCATATTGCTTGGATTAGTTTTCTATACTCACGTTTTTTTAGCCTACAAAAATATTTAAATTATCCTAAATTTCAGCTCATTTGGATGCTCTTTTTCCAACTTTTAACACATTCTTTGTAAATGGTCAATTATTAGACTTGAGCGGTACTTTACATCCTGCTATTTGTATGGGCGTTTTGAATGTGACGCCTGATTCATTTTATGAAGGAAGTCGAATTAATTCTGTGGACGCTGCTTTGCAACAAGCTGAAAAAATGATTTTGGAGGGAGTCACTATGTTAGATGTGGGAGGGCATTCGACACGGCCGGGAGCTGAACCCGTCAGTGAACAGGAAGAGATTAACCGCGTGATTCCTATTATTGACGCATTAAGTAAGCGATTTCCGGCACTCATTATTTCCATAGACACCTATCGACTATCCGTGGCCAAAGCGGCATTGGCCTCAGGGGCTCATATTTTAAATGATATCGGAGGGGGCCAAATGGATGTTGGCATTTTTGATTGGATTTGTTCTGAGCAAATTCCTTATGTGTTGACGCACAGTGTCGGTAAATTTGAAGAGGTGCATCAAATCCCAGCTTATGAAAATGTAGTTGAGGCGGTGTGGACCGATTTAGCTAAAAAAGTACAACATTTGAGGTCGCGGGGATTGAAGAATTTATTGATCGATCCTGGTTTTGGTTTTTCTAAGTCTTTGGATCACAACTATGAGCTATTATCAAAATTGGGTCAATTCAAACTATTGGGCGCTCCGATCCTGGTTGGGCTTTCACGGAAGACCATGATTCACAAGTTTTTACAAATAGATGCGGATCAATCATTAACTGGAAGCACAGCCTTACATGCCATAGCTTTGAACAAAGGCGCTAGTATTTTGAGAGTTCATGACGTAAAAGAAGCCATGGAGGTTATTAAATTAGTTCATAAATTAAAACAATATGGCGTATCCGATATTTGTGAATGATGGCTGGGTTTCCCCAGATATGGCTCATATTAGCGTCAAAGACATTGGTTTTCTCCGAGGATATGGCATTTTTGATTTTTTTAGAATCATGGATGGGCAAGCGATTTTTATGTCGGACCATTTGGATCGATTTCTATCCTCAGCTCAAAAAATGGGAATTGAGCATAGGTACTCAAAAGCTGAACTATCCCAATTGATTCTTGATTTCGCTAAAACCTCTAAGGATTCGTGTTTGGGTGTTAAATTAGTGTTAACAGGTGGTGATAGTTTGAATGGATTTGAGCCCATGGAAGGTGGATCTAATTTATTTATCTTTCCTGGGGTCTTCTCTTTTGCTAATCCGTTGGACGGCATGCACTTGATAAGCCAGAAATACCAGCGAGAAATGGCCGATATTAAATCCTTAAACTATGCTTTTGCCATCCGACATTGGGCTGAGGTCAAAATTAAAGGGGGCAATGATTTGATTTATTATACCGATGAATCAGGGGTTTCAGAATCTTCGCGGAGCAATTTGTTTTTTGTGAAATCGGGGGTTATTTACACGCCGGGCCAACAAATTTTAGCGGGCATCACCCGAAGCCATGTGTTGTCTTTAGCCGCTCAGGAGTTTGAAGTTCGAGTTGGCGATTATTTATTGGATGATTTTTTGTCGGCCGACGAAGTATTTACTACCGGAAGTACCAAACGAGTATTGCCTATTTTTTCCATTGACGGAAAACAAATCAATGGCGGCCAGCGAGGTAAATTAACCTCACATTTGTATGATCTATTAGTTAAATCTGAGTGTTAATTAGAGGGGGGTCTGAAGGCTTTCATGTTGGCTTCGTTACAAACTAAAAAGGGCCCTTCAATTAAATCGATGCAATAGGGGATGGCCGGAAAAACAGCCTCAAGACATTGTCTGATTGCTTTAGGTTTTCCTGGTAAATTAACAATTAATGTATTTCCTCGAGTGCCAGCCGTTTGCCTACTTAGAATGGCTGTGGGTACAAATGCTAAACTTATTGAACGCATTAATTCGCCAAAACCCGGCAGCATTTTTTGGCATATCGCTTCTGTTGCTTCAGGCGTAACATCTCTAAGGGAGGGTCCAGTTCCTCCAGTCGTGACAATTAGACAAGTTTTTTCAATGTCGGCCATGTTGATCATGGCCTCTTCCAACAGTTTTTGTTCGTCAGGAATGACTTGATAAACTACTTCAAACTCACTAATTAGGTATTCATGCAGAAGTTCGACCACGGTTTTTCCTGGGATATCTTCATAAATTCCTTGGCTTGCTCGGTCTGAAACATTGATAACCCCTATTTTGATCATTGCTTTTTTGATTTTCGACTTAGATTCATATGCGCCTTTAGTCTTTTTTCCATGGGAATTTCTTCGTCTAAAATATCCCTAATAACTACTGAAGCACAAGCCCCGCCAAATGCGGCAGGTAAATAGGATATGGTGCCATAAGCCGATTTTTTAAAATTAGAACCGTCCGTTAAAATAAGGGATTCGTCTCGCATTTTTTCTAATGAAAATACGGCTTTTATTCCTCTTCCGACTCCTAGTCTCCTAATTCGTTTTCGGACCAGTGCGGCTAAATAGCATTCCCTCGTATCTAATAAATCCGTGGTTCTAAGCTTGGTTGGATCCATTTTGCCACCGGCCCCCATGGAACTTACTATTTTGAGACCTAAATCATAGGCCGTTTTTAGCAAGACTAATTTGGGAGTTACGGAATCAATGCAATCCATGACATAATCGAAATGCGTGTTTTCTAAAATTTCTTTGGCTGCATCAGGACTTAAAAAAGTTTCATGTGCATGTAAAATCAAGTCCGGATTAATAGCCATTAAACGTTCCGCCATAATTTTCACTTTGGCCACCCCGTGATTGGTCGCGAGGGCAGGTAATTGGCGATTCCGATTGGTCGGGTCCACCACATCGCCATCGACAATCGTCATGGTACCTATTCCAGCTCTGGCAATAAATTCAGCGGCAAAGGATCCTACACCCCCTAGGCCAACGATCAATACATGTACGGATTGTAATTTTTGAATGCCCTCTGAGCCGATTAATAGTTCGGAGCGACTAAGCCAATTTAAATCTTTTGAACACATATTAAAAGACTTCTTCCTTGATTTTGTAATCCGTTGTTTTGTCAGAGTTTGTAATTAATAATTCGCCAATAAAGCCGGCTAAGAATAATTGAACCCCTAAAATGATCGCAACTAATGCCAAATAAAATAAGGGATTATCTGTAATGTTTCTATATTTTAATTGATTTGCGAGATTATACAATTTTTCACCGATCAACCATGTCGTCAATAGGGTCCCTGAGAAAAAGGATAAAATACCCAAACTCCCAAAAAGATGCATGGGCCTTTTTCCAAAAGCCTGCACAAATGAGATAGAAAGAAGGTCTAAGAATCCGAATATAAAACGTTCTAACCCAAATTTGGTCACACCATATTTTCTTGCTTGGTGTTGAACGACTTTTTCTCCTATTTTGGTAAAACCATTCCACTTCGCTTGAACGGGAATGTAGCGATGCATTTCTCCATAAAGTCGGAGTGTTTTCACCACTTCTTTTTTATATGCTTTTAGCCCACAATTGAAATCATTTAGATGTACACCTGACAACTTCCTAGTGGCAGCATTGTATAATTTTGTGGGTATTGTTTTAGAAATTGGGTCAAACCTTTTTTGTTTCCAGCCTGAAACAAGGTCATAGTCTTGCTCTGTGACCATGCGATATAACTCGGGAATTTCATCTGGGGAATCCTGTAGGTCGGCATCCATGGTAATGACCACTTCTCCTTCTGCCCTTGAAAAACCTTCATGTAAAGCCGCTGATTTGCCATAATTTCTTGAAAAACAAATTCCTTTAACGGGCTTATATTCTTTAGATAAGGAATTAATTACTTCCCATGATGCATCGGTGCTACCATCATTGATGAAAATCAGCTCGTAGGAAAACGAGTTTGCTTTCATCACTTGGTCTATCCAAGCCGTAAGCTCTGGCAGAGACTCAGCTTCGTTATAAAGAGGGACGAGAATAGATATTTGTAACATATATGGATGTATCTACAAACAAAAATACAAAAACATGTGGTTATTTTTTATTCAAAGATTAAATAGTAGGGTTTTAGTAACAATTTAAACGCGTCAGTGTATTCATTGTTTTCATCTTTGATGTAAAAGTTTTCAAGGGCCTTATCTTGTTTTTCAGTTGACCCGAGACAAATCACCCGAAGCAGTTTTGAATGGGGAGTAGGAAACACATGCAATAATTGATGAACAAAAAGTTCATTTTTGTCCATCTCACTTTCAAATTTATCCATGACTTCTTTGGGATAAATCACGGCAAATTTCCCTCCAGGTTTCAACAGATTTTTAATCGTCATCATCAAATCCACAAAATTTAATTCGTCGTCATGTATGGCCAACTGTTTGTCTTCTAAAGTAGCTGGAAGGTGATTGGTGAAAAATGGTGGATTACAAATAATGAAATCATAACAATCCTCTGTGGATATAGATCGAATATCACCATTTATTACCTGAATCTGATTTTTGAATGGGCTATTTTGTATATTCTCTAAGGCGAGAATGGCAACCTCAGGATGAATTTCAATAGCATCAATCTGCACATTGGGGTTGGATTGAGCAAGCATGCAAGCGATTAAACCGCAACCAGTCCCTATGTCTAAGATTTTACCGTTGGCAAATGAATGGGCCCATGCTCCCAATACGCAAGCCTCGGTACTTATTTTTAATCCTGGATTTCCATGTGCGAGGGAAAATTGTTTGAAGGTAAAGACCGATCTATTTCCGCCCATAATCGGCTGGATTTTCTCCCCAATCTTCGGTTTCCCATTTTAATATTTTAGTTGCGTAGGCATTTTTATGTAGCCATTCTAAAGCGCTGTCGACCATTTTAAAAAGCTCTTCCGTGGCCGAGTTGCGTTCTAAATTTGTTTTTATCGCCTTTTTTTTGACCCAAGAGATAGCCGTTCTTGAATCTGAATAAAGTGGATATGGGCAGTTTATTTTTTTCAAGTAAGCCAATCCGTGGACTATAGCTAAGAATTCACCGATATTGACGGTTCCTAACGAAAATGGACCTCTTGAAAAAAGTACCTCCTTTGTTTCGGTATTGACACCTTGGTATTCTAATACACCTGGATTTCCTGCACAGGCCGCATCTACAGAAATAGAGGGTTTAATAATGGATTCACTCGTTATTTTTTTAATTTTTGAAGGTTCAGATTTTGTTTTAATGCTGGCCCAATAATTTTTCTTTGAGGCATGGAATGCTTGTTCTTTTGTTTCAAATGACTTGAATTGGGCATTTTGGAAGCCCTTGATATTTTGCTCGGTTTCTGCCCAGGTGTCAAAAATACCTGTCTTGTGACCCGCCCAAATGACATAATATTTTTGTTTTTTAGACATATTACAAGAGTCTTGTTTTAAATATCTTGATGGCTATAGCAATCAAAATAACTCCAAAAACTTTTCTTAAAATTTGAGTTCCAGCATTTCCTAACTTCCTTTCAATCCAAACACTCGAGCGTAAAACCAAGTAAATGGATATTAGATTGATAAAAATACTAATCAATATATTGACTTCTTCAAATTGTGATTTCAGCGAAATTAATGTCGTCATGGTACCTGCTCCAGCGATAATCGGAAAAGCGAGTGGAACAATGGAATGTGACCCAGTGGTTATGGTGTCGTTTTTGAAAATATTTCTTCCTAGGGTCATTTCTAGGCCAATTAAAAATAAAATCAATGCCCCGGCCACCGCAAATGAGTTGGTGTCCACCCCTAAAAAAGCGAGGATAAATTTCCCTGCAAAGAAAAATCCCACCATGATTAGCCCTGAAACTAAAGTGGCTTGACCTGCATGAATATTCCCATTTTTCTTTCTAAGGTCGATGATGATGGGAATCGCTCCTAAAATATCAATGACTGAAAATAAGATCAAGGAGGAAGATAATATTTCTTTAAAATTGATTTCCATGGCTACGATTTTATAAGATTAAGTAAGTGACTAAAATCTTCCAATGTATGGCTAGGAAAATTTGCAATTCGAATGGTATGCTCTTTCCAACTTCCATACCCTTTCCCCAATTCGATGTTATTTTTCGAGCATAAATCTTGAAGTTTTTTTATTTGAACCGCTTCTCCTCTTAAAGCAAATACGGTCGGGAGTCGGACCCATGGGTTTTCAACTAAAAAGGAAAGGTTAAATGAATTAGTTTGCGAGAAGAAGTCTGTTAATAATTTTGCTTTTTCATTTGTTTGTTGATTGATTTCAGTCAAATTAGGTAAAAGGTGTGCCATTTTATTTAATACATAAATGCTCAACACATTTGGGGTATAATGAGTCTGAAAAAGCTTCCTATTTTCTTCCATGAGAAGTATATCGTTGTAATGGACTTTTTTATTCAGTTTTGTCGCTCTTTTCAGTGCTTTAGGGGAGCAAATAAGTACCCCTAAACCAGCAGGAATGCCCATGCATTTTTGCACGGACGCGAACCAAACATCTGCTTCAAGCCAAGGTAAATTAATGCCTCCCAAGGTGGACGTTGCGTCAACGGCAATGATGGCATCTTCGTTTAGGTTGAAATCTGACCTACAAATATTTTGTCCAGTACCGTTAGATGTTTCGCTTTGAACTAGGCAAATGGTATCAAAACCTTTCGTTCCAAATGAACTAGTTACTGATTTCAGGTCTTCATTGAGGCCAAATTCAAATGAAACTGCATTTGGAATAATTTGTTGTGCATAATGAGCCCATTTTTTGCCAAAAGCCCCATTGTACAGATGCAGACATTTCTCCTCAACGAGCGATTGGGCTACTATTTCCCAAGCTTCAGTGGCAGAGGAAATGAAATAGAGTGTATAATCTTGGGGTATATTCCATTTTTCATGCAGGACTTGTAGCGTGTCTTTTAATAAAATTTCGAAGCGTTCACTTCGATGATTTATGCTAACAACGCCATTGGAAAAGGCCTCCTGGATGAATCCGAGGACTTCAGGATGAACCTTGGAAGGACCTGGATAAAATGAGAGCATGAATTATAGAAAAGAATAAAGTCCTAAATCATAACCTGGTAGACCAAAACCAATAATACTGCCTTTGCATTTTGGACTCAAATAGCTATGTGCACGAAAAGATTCTCTAGCGTGTACATTGGAAATATGAATCTCTATAACAGGTGTTTTGATGGCTGAAACAGCATCTGCTAGAGCGATGGACGTATGTGTATATCCTCCTGCATTTAATAAAATACCATCGTAGGAAAACCCAACTTCATGTAATTTATTAATCATGGCACCCTCCTCATTGGACTGAAAATAAAAGATTTCAAATTCCTTATCAAATTTATCGCGCAACACTTCAAGGTATTGTTCAAATGTTTGTTGGCCATAAATTTCAGGCTCTCTTGTGCCCAACAAATTTAAGTTGGGTCCATTCAGAATTAAGATTTTTTGACGTACCATAGAAAAAGAATTTAATAAAAGCCAATCTATATTTAGATCGAAAGCGATGTAAAAATACGTATTTCTGTTAAATTTATGTGATTGTTTAAATAAATTGCCCATGTGGGAAAACGAAATCCAATCTTTTGGGCATTATTTGAGAATTGAAAGGGGGCTCTCCGGGCACTCATTGGAGGCCTATATACGCGATATTCGGAAGTTGGCCACTTATTTGACTCCTCTGCAAACACCCGTTTTGGCTGTAAAAGAAAATCAGATACTTGATTTTTTAACAGATTTACATAGCCTAGGTATTGAAGCAAGTACGCAGTCACGCTGCTTATCAGGCATTCGAAGTTTCTTTCAGTATTTAGTTTTTGAAGGTAGGATTCCGATGGATCCCACGGTTCATATTAAGAGTCCACAAAAAGGCAGGAAATTGCCGGACACACTCTCATTTGATGAAATCAATTTGATCTTAGAAGCAAATGACATGAGTACCAATGAAGGAGTTCGCAACCGAACCATGTTCGAGTTTTTATATGGGGCCGGACTTCGCGTTTCGGAATTAGTCGGGTTGAAGTTGACTGATGTCTACATCGAAAACGGCTTCATAAAAGTGTGTGGAAAAGGGGATAAGGAGCGCTTGGTTCCAGCGGGCAGAGATGCTTTTACGTATTTGAAATTATATTTGGAGCATATTAGGCCTCAAATTCCTGTAAAGAAATCAGCGGTAAATTATGTGTTTTTAAATCGGCGTGGCTCCCCATTAAGCCGAGTGATGGTTTTTATCATTTGTAAAAACTTGGCTCAAAAAGCGGGTATTCAAAAGACGATTAGTCCGCATACCTTTAGGCATTCGTTTGCGACTCATTTGATTGAGGGAGGAGCGGATCTGAGGGCTGTTCAGGAGATGCTTGGGCATGAATCCATCTTGACGACTGAAATTTATACCCATTTAGATCGGGCTTATTTAAGCCAAATGGTGAGGGATTTCCATCCCTTGAATAAAAAATTATAGCAATTCTGAGTTTTCTTCAGGGAATGGGATGAATACAAAATTCGTAAATTGCCCGTCTACGACAAATAGACATGCAAATTCCTCAATGTCCTTGTAGTTTTGGATAAATAACTCCATGTTTTCTTCTGCAATTAATTTACGTTGCACAAATTCCTCCATCATGGATGCATGGTAGTTCCATTTATTTTCATTTAGTTCGTTGACGCCAATTAACTTCTGACCTATCTCGATGGGTCTTTGGGAAGTTACAAAAATGGGAAAATCTGAAAATCCTCTTTTCTTTACTTGATAAGCGGCCTCCTTTAAGGTATCTGAAACTTTTATGAAGTCGGTAGAAATGAGACCCAAATATTTACCATTTAAATCTGGTGAATTCGGGGCATTTGAAATGGCGGTATAATCTTCTAGCATGGCCGATTAATTCATTAATAAGAGTTGTATATCTTTAACAGGTTTTTTAAATAATTTCCCAATTAAAGAATTGGTGACGTGTCCTTTATAGCAATAAACCCCTTTCATGAATGATTTTCCTTGCCAAAGCATCTCTTCAATTCCTCCAATTTTTCCAGTTTTTAATACGAATGAAGTAATCAAATTACTGATGGCAAGGCTAGAAGTTTTTGAGACTAAGGATGGAATGTTAGGAACACAATAATGGGTAATCCCGTATTTTTGGATAGTTGGATTTTTCAAATTAGTCATTTCTGAAGTCTCGAAACAGCCCCCTTGATCTATGCAAACGTCAATAATCAGTGTTCCTTCTTTTAAATTGGCCACCATTTCTTCGGTCACCACACAAGGGGTAATGCCCGAATCAGATCTTAAAGCGCCTACGATGACGGTAGCTTCTTGGAGTGCTTTGGGTAAATTTTCGGAATCAATGACTTGGGTAATTAATGGAAAACCTAGGGTATTTTTTAGCCTTTGTAGTTTATAAATGTCTTTATCGAACACTTGCATTTGAATGCCTGAATGCCAAGCGGCTCTGGCAACTTGTTCGGCCACATGGCCTGAACCTAAAATAACTAAATTGAAGGGCGGGACTCCTGTGACATTTCCTAATAAAATCCCGGAACCATTATTTTTACGGAGTAATTCACTAGCGATGGGTAAGACTAATTGGCCCGCAATTTCTGCCATTATTTTAACAAAGGGGTATTCACCGCCGTTATCTTCTACATATTCAAGTCCAACGGCAAGGATTTTTTTAAGGTTTAATTGGTCGATGGCCTCAGAACTTAGTTGATGTTGAGATGCACATGAAAGAATGGCATGACCCATTTTCATGAAGACAATTTCATCTAAAGTAGGGGCGTTCATTTTGATGATGAGCGGACATTGCCAAACTTGATTTTGATTTTCAGTCACGCTGGCACCGGCCAACAAATATTCAGCGTCACTAAATCCAGCACGTTCACCTGCTGATTTTTCCACACATATATCATGGCCATTGGCAATTAAAAGTTGGACCGCCTGGGGACTCAATGCAACCCGATTTTCATCTTTAGCACCTTCCTTAGGAATTCCAATTTGAATGGATTTTGCATTTTTTTTGGTCCAATTCATGGCTTCCATCGTCATGATTCCTTGTTGGGCCAATATTTCCTGAAATGGGTTGTTGTTATCTGTCATCATTGCCAATTATAGGTCAATTTACGGCTAAATTCAGTCAAATGTGTAATCTCTATATTGACATGAGGGATATTCCACAAAACTTCAGCTCGTTCAGGCCATTCAATAAAGCATAAATGACCTGAATCAAGGTATTCCTCGATGCCTATATCGACGGCCTCCTGTACGTTTTCTAATCGGTATAAATCAAAATGATAGATGATCTCACCTGCTTCTGTTTCATAGGGATTGACTAATGAGAAGGTGGGGCTTTGCACCACAGTTTGCACTTTTTTTTGTCGGCCTATTTCTTTCACTAAGGTCGTTTTTCCCGCACCCATTTCACCTCTAAAGAGCCAAATGTTTGGCCCATGCTCGATCGCCCTTAAAAGCTGGTTGACAGCACTAGAAATATGTTCCAGCGAATATTCTATTTCAAAAATCATAATTCAATGTCACCTAATTGAGGGCGAATTAATATTTCTTCTATAACGGTGGATGTACTCATTTGGGATGCTGAAAAAATAGTATTAGCCACATCTTCAGCTGGGATAAATCTGGAATCGGGTAAATTAACTCCATCCCAGGCGGGTGTTAAGGTAGCACCTGGAAGGACGGCCGTGACTTTAATTCCTTGTGTTTTCAATTCTTCTCTTAACACTTTAGTAAACCCTAATAAGGCAAATTTACTGATGCAATAGGATCCCCCAGCGGTATATGCCGTGATGGAAGCAGTGGAGCAGATGGTAAAAATATGTCCAGCGTTAGATTTTTGCATGCCCGGTAAAATGGCTTTTGTTAAATGATAAGCGCTGTAAAGGTTAGCCTCAATTTGACTTTCTAAAACACCATCTTCTTCATTTTGAATTTGGCCCGGCAGGAAAAATCCTGCATTATTGATGAGGATATCGATCTTATTTTCTTGGCTTAACACCCAATTTGCAAAAGCTAAAACTTGTTTTTTATCGCTTAAGTCAGCCACAAAAGTATGTAGGAGTACTTGATTAAACTCGCGTTTTAGGCTTTCTAATTTTTCAGCGTTTCGTCCACAGGTAAACACTTGGAATCCGTTTTCTAAAAATTTTTTTACTAAGGCTTTTCCAATTCCTTGACTTCCCCCGCTAATTATGATTGATTTCTTCATTATCTTTGACAAAATGGTTTAATCTAAAATCCATGTCAAAATTAGGCAAATATTTAATCTTCCTAGGTAAGCTTTTTACAAATCGTGAAAAATTCAGAGTTTATTGGCCTTTAATTATGCAGGAGTG
>CAMDRO010000042.1 GCA_945906795.1 Spirosoma fluviale | reverse complement strand
AACGGCAGAAGTCATCAGCGCCGTCAACATCGACAAACAGGTTCCCGCGATAAATAACCATTTATTGGAATTGGCCGGAATGAAATCTTCCTTCATAAACATTTTCACCGCGTCAGCCAAAGGCTGCAAAATTCCAAAGGGACCCGCGCGATCTGGACCAATACGATCCTGCATGAATGCTGCAATTTTACGTTCAAAATAAGTGGAATATGCGGCTATACCCAATGTGATGGCAAACACAATTCCTATAAACGCGGCCTTAGCAAGAAAAAAATCTGATAGTAAGTCCATATTATTTTTTAGCTTCTAATTTATTTTGATCCGTCAAAAAACTTCGGTCCCGATCATCATCGATCAACTTATAATCCCTGGCTGCTTGGATTACAGGGAAGGCTGGCATGATCAATTTGGCCCCATATTTATTTGTCGAAATAACGGAATGGCGAGAAATTTGAGTTGGACCATCGATCGTCCACTCAGCTGTTTTCTTACGGTCAAAACGACATGTATTACAGATAAACTCTTTTACCTCGCCCCATTCATTTTTACGCCCCGTTACTCGTATAACCTCTTCTCCCTTATACCATAAAGTTACTTGGCCCGAACACTTCTCACAATCACAATGAGCCTCAACCGGCTTTGAAAACCAAACCCGACTTTTAAATCGATATGTTTTATCGGTCAATGCTCCCACAGGACAAACGTCAATGATATTACCTGAAAAGTCGTTGTCAATCGCCTTGCCGATGTAGGTACTAATTTCTGCATGATCCCCCCGATTCATCACTCCATGCACACGTCCGTCTGTAATCTGATCCGCCGTATACACACATCGGTAACATAAAATACAGCGATTCATGTGCAATTGGATGTTTGGGCCTAAGTCCGTCGGCTCAAACGTATTCCTTTCCTCGGCAGTCCGAGTGTTTGATACCCCATGCTCAAAAGAAAAATCCTGTAAATGACATTCCCCCGCCTGATCACAAACAGGGCAATCTAAAGGATGATTTAATAACAAAAATTCTACAATACCACGTCTAGTTTCAAGTACCTCTTCATTAATCGTGTTTTCCACAATCATTCCATCTTGCACTTGGGTTAAACAGGCTGGAACTAATTTGGGCATCGGCCTCGGATCCTTTTCAGAACCCGCCATCACCTTCACTAAACATCCTCGGCATTTACCACCCGAAGCCTTTAATGGCTCATAATAGCACATGGCCGGAGGTGCAATCTCGGGTCCAATTTGTCGGGCCGCCTGCATAATAGTCGTTCCCTGTTCTACCTCTAACGTGATATTATCTATCGTTACTTTCATTTTTACTTATTTTAAACCCATATTATGCCAACGTTCCAAAAAACGTTCGGCTGAATATTCTAATGATCTATTTTTTAATTCTAAAGTCATTTCTTTTTGAGCATTTAAATCAGTCTCAAGCCATTTTAATATCTCATCTCTCGCTTCCTCCTCTTCCAGATATCCCACTAACATATCAGGGAAATCTTGTAAAAAATCACTGATTCCTCCACTGCCCTTAAAACCAATCATCGGTTTTTCATAATAAGCCGCCTCCAGCATCACTAAAGGAAATGGATCCTCCCTCGATGATAAAAAGAACATGTCCATCGCCTCAAAATAAGGCTTTGAATCCAATTTTCTTGGAATCAAATGTACCTGATCCCGCTCATCCCACCTATCTTTTTCAGCCTGTAATTCAGCTGAAAAAACGTTATCCCCCACACCCAACCAAATAAAATGCACCTTTGGCATTTTTCTAATCACCTGTCGGGCCACCCGAATAAAAATATCGGTTCCCTTTCTCCACTCCGCTAAGCCGCAACCTAAAACCACCTTTGCATCCTTTGGAATTCCTAATTGCTCCCGTATCTGATTCCCTCGGTCAGTGAGATGCTTAGGAATTTCAACAATAGGGGGCAACAATAATAAGCGCTCATTGGGTACCTTACATTTGTCGACTAGCAATCGGCATACCTGCTCCGAAACCCCAAAAACCCAGCTCACTTTTTGAGCCAAAAAATGCATATCCTTCTCAGAAGCATACATGGCCAACGAAAAATTAAGTTCATGCACATAGGCGCCAAAGGGAATTCTCATCCCCTGCAACTGCTGTAACAAACTTAACGAAGCCACCGTGTTTCCTAAAATCAGGCTAAATTTCTCTCGCCTGAAATCTTTCAACATTCGCTCCATTTCTGTACGGTTGGGTTCCCGGTCTATCCGATCCTCACGTTTGAGAAAAGGTATTTTTTTAACGATTTTTTCAATGTTGTTAGGTCCCTTTCGCCACACCCAAACCGTGGCATATCGCTCATATTGATCCAATAGCTCCCCACCCTTTTCTAACAACAAATAATTCTTTTTACCCTTATTGGCCTCCGCTTTTAACCAATTTAATAATACTATTTGCGCTCCAGCACCATTCGCATCATGACCGACAAATAGAATTTTCGAAGTCATTTGTTTGTTTATTAGGCCCAACTAGCACCTGGGCGCATGTAAACAGCTCCCGGCTGAATCGCTAATTCAGGATGTTCTATGTGCCACTCAAACTCATCTCTAAAATGTCGTATGGCTGCCGCCACTGGCCATGCAGCCGCATCTCCTAAGGGACAAATCGTATTTCCCTCTATTTTTTTGGCCACATCGACCAATAAATCAATATCCTCTTTCCTTCCTTTGCCATGCTCGATCCGATAAATAACCTTATCCATCCAACCTGTTCCCTCTCTACATGGGGAACATTGTCCACAAGATTCATGGTGATAAAAACGAGCAAAGGTCAAGGTATTATGCACAATGCATGTTGTTTCATCCATGACAATAAATCCTCCAGAACCCAACATCGTCCCTGTCACAAATCCACCATCCGATAAGGATTCATAGGTCATTAATCTTTTCTCCCCATTGACCGTATTCAAAATCATCTCCGCTGATAAAATAGGCACGGAAGAACCTCCGGCTACCACAGCCTTCAACTTATGTCCATCGCGAATTCCACCACACCATTCATCCGAATAAATAAAATCTTCTACCGTGATCCCCAACGGAATTTCATACACCCCTGGCTTTCGAATATGACCAGACGCTGAAATTAATTTGGTGCCTGTACTCCTCCCTATCCCAATCGCCGCATAGGCATCACCCCCATGATTAATAATCCATGAGGTAGCCGCAATGGACTCCACATTGTTTACCACCGTAGGGCATTGCCAAACCCCTTTCACTGCAGGAAATGGCGGTTTAATTCGAGGATTACCCCTTTTACCTTCCAACGACTCCAACAAAGCAGTTTCCTCCCCACAAATATATGCACCTCCCCCTGCTTGAACATATAAATCTAAATCATAGCCAGATCCTAAGATGTTTTTTCCCAAATACCCCTTATCATAAGCCTCTTGGATGGCTTTTTCTAAAATGTGAATGACATACATCAACTCGCCTCGCACATAGATATAGGAAGTATTAGCGCCCAAGGCAAAACTTGAAACAATCATTCCCTCAATCAATGTATGCGGAGATTTCCACATCAAATAATGGTCCTTGAATGTTCCAGGTTCAGACTCATCTGCATTACATACCAAATAACGCGGAATCCCCTCTGGCTTAGCCAAAAAAGACCACTTCATCCCTACCGGAAATCCAGCTCCTCCACGACCCCTCAATCCTGATTTCTTCACCTCTTCCGTCACCTCATCAGGACTCATTTTTTTTATCGCCTTTTCTACCGCTTGATAACCCCCATGTTTGCAAAAAACATCAATGGTTTCAATCCCTGGTACGTCTATATGTTCCGTTAATATTTTCATTCAAGCTTATTTACTAAGTTCATCTATAATCTGATCCACCTTCTCTGCCGTTAATTGCATATAAAACTTTTCTCGAATTTGAAATACAGGACCCCAACCACAAGCCGCCAAACACTCCACTTCTTTGATCGTAAACTTACCATCAGCAGTCGTTTCTCCCGTCTGAATTCCCAAACGCTTTTTTAAATGATCATATACTTCCACCCCGCCCATTAAGCAGCAAGGACCTGTTCTGCAATATTCAATCACGTGCTCACCCACAGGTTCTAAATGAAACATCGTGTAAAAGGATGTCACCTCATATACTTCCACAGGTTCAATAGAAAGCAAATAAGCTACATAATCCATGACTTCAGTACTGCACCATTTCCATTCAGCCTGTGCCAAATGTAAAATAGGAAGTATCGCAGATTTATGCTTTCCCTTCGGATAACGCTTGATTATTTTTTGAACCAATTCCAACGTCTCCGCCGGAAAACTCATTGTATTATTTGCTTCCATGTATTAAGTATCTAACTCTCCAGCAATCACATTCATCGACGACATGGTGACAATTGCATCCGAAAGTGACGAACCCTTGATCATCTCAGGGAACGCTTGGTAATAAATAAATCCCGGACGTCTAAACTTTAAGCGATAAGGTGTCCGACCCCCATCTGAAACTAAATAAAACCCTAATTCGCCATTTCCTCCCTCAACAGATTGATAAACTTCACCCACCGGCGCATCAATCTCCCCCATCACAATTTTAAAATGATAAATCAATGCCTCCATATTTTTATAGACCTCCTCCTTTGGCGGCAAATAATAACGTGGGGCATCTGCATGATAAGGCCCCTCCGGAAGATTATCCATGGCTTGTTGGATGATGCGTAAACTTTGCCACATCTCCTCTTCACGAACTAAAAAACGATCGTAGGTATCACCCTTCGTTCCCACCGGCACGTCAAATTCAAAATCTTCATAGGATGAATACGGATTCAAAGAACGAACATCGTAATCGACGCCCGCAGCACGCAAATTAGGACCCGTAAAACCATAATTCAAGGCGCGCTCGGCAGAGATTGCTCCCACATTTTGAGTGCGATCCATGAAAATTCGATTGCGCATGACCAAGCCCTCAAATTCCTTTAACCCTTTAGGCAATCCGGCCAATAAAACATGTATTTTCTCTATGGCTACCTTGGACAAATCACGCTCCATCCCACCAAAACGCCCCATATTGGTCGTCAATCGGGCCCCACATAACTCCTCATATATTTCATAAATATGCTCTCTCCACTGATACACATACAAAAAACCTGTTAAAGCTCCTGTGTCCACAGCCAAAATCGAATTACAGACAATGTGATCCGCTAAACGAGCTAACTCCATCATGATCACCCGAATGTATTGTGCTCGCTTTGGAACTTCAATGCCCAATAATTTCTCGACCGTTAAATGCCAACCCATATTGTTGATCGGCGAAGAACAATAATTCATCCGATCGGTCAAAGTCGTAATCTGGTAAAATGGACGTCGCTCAGCGATTTTTTCAAACGCCCGGTGAATATATCCCACCGTTTGTTCCGCATCCACAATGGTTTCCCCATCCATCGTCAAGATATTTTGAAAAATACCATGCGTGGCTGGATGTGTAGGCCCTAAATTAAGTGTCGATAAATCATTCACATAAGGACCACCCTTTTGTGTTTTATCTAAACCAACATTGGGACTATTTACTAAGGCTATTTCAGACATAAAAATTTATCAATAGGTAGGATTATCTACCAAACATTTCATCAATCTTATCGTGTCGCGTGGCATCCTCCAACGGATATTCTTTGCGCATGGGATGATAATCCATATCATCCACATTTAAAATACGTATCAAATTAGGATGGCCTTCAAAAATAATTCCATAAAAATCAAAGGCCTCCCGCTCCATCCAATTGGCCGCCGCATATAAACCCGTCAGCGTAGGAAAATTAGGTGCCTCGATGGGCGCATATGCCTTAATCCACAAACGCACATTATTCTCTAAACTATGTAAATGATACACCACGCCCAGCTCCTGACCTTTCGCTTCCGGAAAATGTATCCCCGCTAAATCGGTCAAAAACTGAAATTTTAAAATAGGATCTGCATATAAAAAATGCATCATGGGCACAATTTGATCCACATGAGTCGTCACCTGTAGTATCCCGTGGGATTCCCCAATGCCATAAATCGCATGCTCACCAAACGCCTTTTGAAGCGCCTCAATGATTTGTTGGTTATTCAATTTTTCCATGTCACTCCCTTATTCAATTCCGTATGATGCCAACAACGCCTTATACTCAGGCATGTTCCTTCTACGCGTGCTCTCTTTTTTTGCCAATTCTTGAATCTGCATAAAGCCATCCAAAATTTGCTCCGGACGTGGAGGACAACCCGGCACATAAACATCCACCGGAATAATCCGATCAATTCCTTGTAATACAGAATAGGTGTCAAAAATTCCTCCAGAACAGGCACATGCTCCTACGGACAAAACCCAACGAGGTTCAGCCATCTGTAAATAAACTTGTTTAAGCACGGGAGCCATTTTTTTGGCAATCGTTCCCATGACCATCAATACATCCGCTTGGCGTGCCGAAAAACTAAGTCTTTCCGCCCCAAAACGTCCAATGTCATAATGCGAAGCCATGGTAGACATAAATTCAATTCCACAACAAGAGGTCGCAAATGGCAAAGGCCAAAGCGAGTTCGCTCTGGCCAGTCCCACCAATGAATCTAAACTTGTCGCAAAAAAACCTTGTCCCTCTAATCCCGGTGGCGATTCCACCATACTTATGTTTGAATTACTCATATCAACTAGATGCTGTCTTGAAATTAGTAAACCATCAATTCGCTTGAAAGTTTATTTTTCCCAGTTTAAAATTCCTTTTTTAATGACATAAACAAAACCTGCCAATAGCAAGCCCATGAACACAATCATTTCATAAAATCCATTCCATGATAATTCCTTGAAATTAACGGCCCAAGGGTACATGAAAACAATCTCTATATCAAATAGCACAAACAAAATAGCGACTAAAAAATATTTAACTGAAATGGGTGTGCGGGCATCTCCTACTGACTCAATTCCACATTCAAACGTATCATCTTTTTTCTCAGAATGCCTTTTAGGCCCCAGCGCATGAGTCGCAAGCATGGTGGCCACAATAAAAGCTAAGGCCGCCGCGAATTGTGCAAAAATCGGAAGAAAATCCTGTGGTTGATAGTTCATTACATTAGGCTATAAAATGAAGCCGCAATTTAATTAAAAATCTAGTTTTTTTGAGATAATTTTTTAAAAATACTTTGTTTTTCCAGGTACTGCTACCGCATACAAACCATTTGCATCTGGCTTGGATGGCATGTCGGCATCCCAACTAAAACTTGAAGGTGCAATATTAAGTCCTGAATTGATGGCTTTATCCCACTCAATCACTTGGCCTGAATAGGTTGCCATACGTCCTAAAATAGATGTCATCGTTGAATAAGCGCCATTTTCAGCATCCGCAAACTTGTATTCGCCCGCTGCTACTGTAGCCCATAATTCATCGTGCTCTGTTTGATATGGATTATTTTCTTTCGTCTTTTTATCAAAAGCGTATTGAAGATTTCCTTTGGTATCTAAAATTTTAGCTGAATCAAATTGCACGCGGCCTTTAGTTCCGATCACCAATTCATCCACCTTCGCCCAAGTTCCTGGGATGTGTCGGCATTGACTATTCAAAATAGTTCCATCCGCATATTCAAACTCAACGATGTGATGATCGTAAATTTCACCAAAATCCTTCCCTTTTCTTACCTCACGACCACCTGTTCCACGAGCCTTTACCGGGTACCCATTTTTTGCCCAGTTGATGACGTCAATGTTATGAATATGCTGCTCAGTAATATGATCCCCACACATCCAATTGAAATAATACCAGTTGCGCAATTGATAATCCATCTCGGTCTGACCCTCTTTACGTGGCTTAACCCATACACCATCATTATTCCACCAGCAAGATGCTGACACGATATCTCCAATTTGTCCGTCCTGAATTCGTTTCATCAGTTCCCTGTAGGAATTTTGATAATGACGTTGCAGACCAACCACCACATTTAATTTCTTTTGCTTCGCTATTTTAGCTGCTGCCAAAACGCGTTGGATTCCCGCCGGATCTGTTGCCACCGGTTTTTCCATAAAAATTTGCTTTCCTTGGGCCACCGCTTCCTCAAAATATGGAGGTCTAAATCCTGGAGGAGTGGTCAAAATCACGACATCAGCTAAGGCCATTGCCTTTTTATAGGCGTCAAAACCTACAAATTTATGATCTTCTGGTACATCTACTTTTTGACTAATAGGTACCGCTTTTGCCGAGGCATCTTTGGCTCTTGATTTCATCAAATTGCCGTAGCAATCATCCAAACGATCGCGAAAAACATCTGCCATAGCGACTAATTTGATGTTTTCTTTCGTACTTAATGCCTGAGTGATGGCACCCGTTCCGCGGCCTCCGCAACCAATTAAGGCTACTTTAAGGGTGTCGCCTACTAGGCTTTGGCCAGCAAATGCATTAGCAGCCCATGGACTTAAAATCAATCCACTCGCAGCTAAGCCAGACTGCTTAACAAAATCTCTTCTTGAATTTTTCATGTGTAAATAGTTTAGATTCTCAATTTAAATATTTTTCAAAAAATGTCCTAATTTCTTGGGTGCTTGGCTGAGGATTAGGTCGAATAATTCTAAAACCAACAAAGGGGGCATCCGCATTCCACCAAACGCTTTTAGGTATTTGTGGATCCCGGCGATTCCAGACGGGGTCTGCGGCAAATCGGGCCGTAGGGCTAACTAATATCTTTTCATCTTGAAAATTCCCTCCTCGAACAATCGCATCTGCATATTGATCTATAAAAACAGGCGACTCTGATTTCTTATACCCATCAGGATCATAATGATCTAACACCCATTCAGAGACATTTCCCAGCATATCATACAAACCAAAAGCATTGGGTTTTTTCAAACCCACTGGATGGTATTTTTCTTGTGAATTTTTCGCATGCCAAGCATAATCATCTAATAGTTCTGTCACCATTTTTTGGCCTGCCTTACACGCATATTCCCATTCCACTTCGGTTGGAATTCGGTAAAAAATACCCGTTTTGGCATACAACCATTTACAATACATAATGGCCGAATATTGCTGCATCGAATTGGCAGGAAATCCACCCACTTTTCCCATGCCCAATGTGAAGTCAATATAGGGTGGACTGGGTCTAGTAACCGCATCAGGTCCAGTTTTAGCTGGTTTAGGTTCAGGGTCACGTGCCTCCTCAAAAAACAATTGATATTCATCGTAGGTCACTTCTGTTTTACCTACCCAAAAAGCATTTATTTTTACTTTCTTTTGAGGTCCTTCATCTGCTTTATGCCCCGCGTCGTTCGCCGAACTACCAAATAAAAACTCACCTGCTGGCACAGCCACCATGTCGAATGAAACCGTACTTCCTGAGATTATTTGTTTATAAGAACTTAGGTTTTGAGCATTTAAGGGGTAAAAAATGAGGAGTGAAAAACAAAAGATGGCAATAAATTTCATATTATAAAAGATTATGATTTAGTAAAATGTCCATTTTACCCGCATTGATTTCCCAAACTAATAAGCGAACATCAGGCAATTTTACCAATAATTTTTTAATTTCTTGTAAGGTCATTACCGTCGCAGCCGTCGCTAGCCAGTCGGCCAAAGTCCCGTCAGCTGCAATTGCGGTAGCAGAACGCCCGTGCGTTAATGCCATTCCTGTTCTTGGATCTAATACATGTGAATAAACTTGATCGCCAATTTGAACTTGTTGGTATGTCTTTCCCGAACTAGCAATGGAGCAATTGTTTAATTTTAATATTTGATCTGAAATGGCAGTGCCACCCGGAATTTCTAAACCGACCGACCATTCGCCTCCTATTTTGTCCAATGATGTCATACAAATTTTTCCTCCAGCATCCACAAGCGCATAAGGCCAAGCATTCTGTACGAGATGGTCTAACACTTTTTGCGCAACAAAACCCTTTCCTAAAGACCCTAAATCTAATTGGCACGCTCGGTCGGCCAACCGTAATTTGGTTGAATCATTAGAGAACTCAACGCATTTCCCCTGAATGGCTAGCGCAATTTTTCTGAGCTCCTTTTCTTCTGGCATTATTTTATCTTTCCGAGTTTTTCTCCAGGCTTGAACCAATCTACCTAATTTTACATTCAAAGCCCCTTGGGTCAAATCTTCTGCTTGCATCGCAACGATTAAAATTTCTTTTAATGGAGGATGAATAGGAAAAAACTCCCCCGTCCCAGCCCGTAAATTGACCTGACTCAACTCTGAATTAATTTGATAATCGCTCAATTGAGACTCCAAAACCCGTGCTATTTCAAAGGAACTTTGGATTACTTTCGAAATCCCAGCGCTGTCATTTGTGGAAACAACAATCCGAAATGGGGATCCCATTCGGGCCGTTTCAAAAGTATATTTACTTGTTTGAGCAAAATTTTGATATGAAATCAGGAAAACAATTATTAGTAAGAAATTGATTTTTTTAATCATAATTCAAATATTACAAAAAAAAATTGTAATTTTATCCCGCAAATAAGGGTCGTATTCGATTCATCAACCGTCTACCGCATCCTGTTCAATATATTTGCTATGCTTGATTCCAATAAATTTCTTTTTGAAGCTTTAACATACGATGACGTATTGTTATTGCCCGCGTATTCAGAGGTATTGCCTCGCGACGTTAGTACGCAGTCGAGATTAACTCGAAATATCACGATCAATATTCCTATCGTTTCTGCAGCAATGGATACCGTTACTGAAGCGGCTTTGGCAATCGCCTTAGCCCAAGAAGGGGGCATTGGAATTATTCACAAAAATATGACGATTGACCAACAAGCAGCTCAAGTGCGTAAAGTAAAGCGTTCTGAGTCTGGAATGATCATAGACCCCGTCACTTTAAAAGACAATAAAACGTTAGGTGATGCTCAGCGCATCATGAAAGAATTTAATATCGGTGGCATTCCCGTGATTAATGATGCGGGAATTTTGGTAGGTATTTTAACTAATCGCGATTTACGTTTCCAGAAGCAAACTTCGCGTCCGGTGGATGAGATTATGACCAAAGTAAATTTGATCACGGCGAAGGAAGGCATTAGCATGGAGGAGGCTGAAAGCATATTGCAAGAATATAAAATTGAAAAATTACCGATTGTTGACAAAAATGGCAAGCTAATAGGCTTGATCACGTATAAAGATATTTTAAAACGCAAATCCCATCCTTTGGCATCGAAAGATTCCTTAGGCCGATTACGTGTAGGGGCAGCTGTAGGAGTTACGCCTGATTTATTGGATCGAGTGCAGGCATTAGTGCAAGTTGGCGTAGATGTAATCAGCATCGATACAGCCCACGGACATTCCAAAGGCGTGATTGACGCCTTGAAATCGGTTAAAAAAGCATTCCCGACTTTAGAAGTTATTGTCGGAAATATTGCCACAGGTGAAGCGGCAAAAGCCTTAGCGGAAGCAGGAGCCGATGCGGTGAAAGTGGGTGTGGGACCTGGAAGTATTTGCACCACACGAATTATTGCCGGCGTGGGGATGCCCCAATTAACTGCGGTTTACGAAGCGGCCAAGGCATTAAAACCATTCAATATTCCATTAATTGCCGATGGTGGAATTCGCTATTCAGGTGATGTGGCGAAGGCGATTGCGGGCGGCGCTAGTACAGTAATGATCGGATCTTTATTGGCCGGAACGGATGAAGCACCCGGTGAAATGATTATTTTAGAAGGGCGTAAATTTAAGTCATACCGTGGAATGGGATCCTTAGAAGCGATGGAGGACGGTTCCAAAGACCGTTATTTCCAGGATGCGGAAGATGACATCAAGAAATTAGTACCGGAGGGGATTGTAGGCCGAGTGCCATTTAAGGGATCTGTGACTGAAATTTTATACCAAATGGTCGGTGGATTGAAAGCGGGTATGGGATATTGTGGTGCCTCGTCGATTGAAATCATGCAAGAAGCAAAATTTGTCAAAATTACCACTGCGGGTGTAAAAGAAAGTCACCCACATGATGTAAGCATTTCTAAGGAAGCACCGAACTATTCGGCGAAATAAAATAAGAAACTATTGAATTGAAAAGTCAAGCTTCATCGCTTGGCTTTTTTTATTTTTGATACGCTTGAACCGTATCGACGAAACATTGAACTTTATCCGGATGAATGTCAGGATAAACACCATGGCCTAAATTCGCGATGTATCGTTGGCCCCCAAAAGCCTTCAACATCCCCTTGGTCTCAGCTTCTACCGTTTTAAAATCACCATATAAGACACAAGGGTCTAAATTACCTTGCAAAGTTTTATTTGAACCCACCAGCGCGCGCGATTCGGCAATGTCCATATTCCAATCCAAACCAATGGCCTGACAATCTAATTGGGCCATTTCGGCTCTAGCAAAAAATGCACCTTTGGCAAACAACGTTAGTGGGACCTCATCAATGGCATCACAGATTTGCTTGAGGTAAGGAATCGAAAAGGTACTGTATTGTGAGGGCGATAAAATACCTGCCCAAGAATCAAATATCTGTAACAAATTAACCCCGGCAGCCGCCTGAGCTTTTAAATAGGCAATGGTAGAATCCGTAATTTTTTGCAAAAGCGCATGGGCTAATACAGGTTCGGCATACAGCATTTTTTTTGCTTGAGAAAAAGTTTTTGAACCTTTCCCCTCTACCATATAACAGAAAATAGTAAATGGGGCTCCTGCAAAACCGATCAAAGGTACGCGTCCTACTAATTCTTTTTTGACAATTTTAATGGCATCTAATACATATTTCAAATCTTCCTCTGGATTTGCTAATCGAATTTTTGCTAAGTCGGCCTGCGAACGAATCACGTTTGGAAACACGGGTCCTTTTTGCTCCTCCATTAAATAGGGCAAACCCATGGCCTCGGGAACCACTAATATATCTGAAAAAATAATAGCCGCATCCACGCCGAACCGATCCACAGGCTGTAAGGTAACTTCTGCTGCCATTTCAGGGTTAGTGGCTAAGGCGATAAAGGAGCCTGCTTTTGCCCGAACCTCTCGGTATTCAGGCAATATTCGACCTGCCTGGCGCATCACCCAAACGGGTACCCGTTCTACAGGTAGGCCTTGTGCGGCACGAAGAATTAAATCGTTTTGAAATTTTTCCATTTTGAAGGAACAAAGGTAGAGAAAAATTAGGTAAGAGGGATTAGGTAAAATTTATTACCTGCTACCTATTTTACCCTGTTACCTATTACCTGTTTTTACCTCTTACCTATTTTTCCCTATTACCTAATTTTCCCTAATACCTATTACCTAATCCCTCTTACCTAAAAAAAACTTACCTTTGCAGCCAAACAATTTTCTCATGGCTGCAGCACCGATTATCGCCCGATTCATTACAAGCAATACTGATTTTACAAAAAGTCCTCCAGCTAGGTTCCCTGAATTTGCGTTTATTGGTCGGTCTAATGTGGGAAAGTCCTCGTTGATCAACTCATTAACTTTTCATAAAGGTTTAGCAAAAACTTCACAGACTCCTGGAAAAACTCAATTGATCAACCACTTCATGATTAATGAGAAATGGTATTTGGTCGATTTACCTGGCTATGGTTACGCCAAAGTAAGCAAAGAGAAAAGAAGGGATTTTGAAAAAATGATTTTTGATTATTTACTTCATCGGGAAAATTTAACGTGTCTTTTTGTACTGATTGACATTCGGATCAAACCCCAAATCGTAGACATCGAATTCATGAACCGAATGGTCATCGAGCAAGTTCCCTTTCATATCGTTTTTACCAAGGCCGATAAACTATCGCAAAAGCAAGTGGGCGATAGCATTGAATTTTATAAAAATTATTTACTAGAGTCTTGGGAAACATTGCCAACTATTTTTATCACCTCAGCTGAAAAACATGTAGGCCGAGAGGATATCATGAAAAATATAGAGCAATTAATTCAAACTTCACCTTACCAATTAGGGAAATAGTACTAATTTTGCATGCGAATTATATAAACATATTCATGGAATTATTGAACGAAGTAGCCCACATCTCGGGTAAACCAGGATTATTTAAAGTATTAAAGCCAACAAGAACTGGAGTAATCGTCGAAACATTAGATGCGGCCAAACAAAAATCAGTGGTCAGTGGCCAAACCAGAATTTCGGTACTGAAAGACATTTCCCTTTATTTAGATGATCACCAAGATAGCACCATGCCTTTGGCTGAATTGTTCGTAAAAATACATGAAATGTTTAATGGCACATTGCCTATAGAGCCGCGCAAATCGACTGATTTGGAACTTTTTGGCGTCATATCAACTGTAGTTCCCAATTATGATGCTGATCGAGTATTCGCATCCGACATCAAAAAAATCTTGAATTGGTACCTGATTTTATTCACGCATGTTCCTGAACTTTTTCCTAAAAAGGTCGCTAAGGAACCTAAGCCGACTAAAGAAGATCAAGAAAAACCAAAGGCAGAAAAAAAGCCGGCAGCTAAAAAAGCCCCAGCTAAAAAATAAGCAAAAATATCCCGACCTAAACCGGGATTTTTTTATCTCAATGAATTAATCCATTTCGCTATTTTAATCGCATCATCCTTGGGAACATTCGTCATAGGAGCCATTGGAGGATAACCTGGCCAGTTGGCAGGCTGAGGTTTTGCAATCAGTGAAACTATTTTATCTACACTGTATTTCTTTTTAGCTACATCCTGATAAGCTGGTCCTACTAATCTTGTATCTATTTTGTGACAAGCAAAACAAGTATACTTTTGCATCAATGGCTTAATTGCTTCTGGAAAATCTTCAGCTTTAGCTTGAAAACTCAAGGCTGAAAAACTCAATACTGCTGTGAAAATTAACTTAGATATCGTTTTCATAAAATTTATTTAATAGGCACATCGCAATGGCCAAACTTAATATTAATAGGTAAAAATATACACTCCAAATCGGAACTACAAATTAAGGGAATTCTCATTAAAAAACAGTCCTGATTTACCGCTTTTTTAATGAATCCATCACATTTCTTACACTTCCATACTTTTCTAATAATTCGGCAGCCTTTGCTTCACTGATTCCCGTCGCTTCACATACCATCATAATCGCTCTTAAAACTAATTTATGATTGCTTAATTGCATATCCACCATTTTATTCCCTTGCACATGTCCTAGTTGGATCATGACCGATGTCGAAATCATATTTAAGACCAATTTCTGAGCTGTTCCCGACTTCATTCGAGTACTTCCTGTGACAAATTCAGGTCCAACCATCACTTCAATCGGATATGTCGCTTCTTTGGCCACAACCCCACCCGCATTACAGACAATACAACCCGTAAGAATTCCATGCTCATTGGCTGCCCTTAATCCACCCACTACATAGGGTGTTCGGCCAGACGCGGCGATTCCAATCACCGTATCTAATTCACCAATTCCATAAACTTCCATATCTTTCCATGCCTGATTTTCATCATCCTCCGAATTCTCAACGGCCTTTCTAATCGCCCCATCACCACCAGCGATTAATCCAATAACTCGATCAAAAGCTACGCCGTAAGTTGGCGGACATTCGGAAGCATCCACAACGCCTAGTCGGCCAGAAGTTCCAGCCCCAATATAAAATAAGCGGCCACCTTGTTTCATTCGGGGAACAATTTGATTCACGAGTGCTTCGATAGCCGGAATTGCTTTTTCGACCGAATGAGCCACCGTTTTATCTTCCGCATTCATTTGGCGAAGTAAAGTATCTACACTCTGTTGCTCTAAATTTTCATAAGAGGAAGCAGATTCGGTCGCCAATAAGCTTAGATTTTCAGCCATTATTGTTGGTATAATTCATTATAATTTGAGAAAAAATACGGAATGGTTTCGATTCCCTTGTAAAAATTAAACAAGCCAAAATGCTCATTTGGAGAATGGATGGCATCGGAATCTAAACCAAAACCCATTAAAATAGATTTGATTCCCAACTCCTTTTCAAATAAAGCGACAATCGGAATACTTCCGCCCCCGCGCGTAGGCACAGGCTCTTTTCCAAAAGTCGTCGCCAAAGCCTCAGATGCTGCTTGGAATGCAATGCTATCCGTAGGCATTAAATATGCTTCGCCCCCGTGATGTGGGGTGACGGTCACTTGCACTCCTTTGGGCGCTGCGGCCAAAAAATAGTCGGTAAATAATTTAGTAATATGCTCAGAGGATTGATTGGGAACCAACCTCATGGAAATTTTAGCATAGGCCATCGATGGCAAAACGGTTTTTGCTCCCTCACCCGTATATCCCCCCCAAATACCATTGACATCTAAGGTTGGCCTAATCGAGGCCCGTTCAATCGTTGAAAAACCTTTTTCTCCATGAACCGAATGAATTCCTAAATCGTTTTGATATGCGTCTAAGTCAAAAGGCGTTTGTGCCATGGCGGCCCGATCTGCTGCACTCACTTCCAATATCCCCTCGTAAAATCCTGGAATCGTGATCCGATTAAATTCATCGTGCATGGACGAAATCATTTCACATAAAATATTAATGGGATTAGCCACCGCTCCCCCATATACGCCGGAGTGTAAATCTCGATTTGGACCTTGTACGGACACTTCCATATAACTAAGTCCCCGCAAACCTACGTCGATGGATGGCGTATCATTGGCAATAATGGCCGTATCTGAAATTAAAATCACATCTGCTTTTAAAAGCTCTTTATGGGCACAAACGAAAGTGGACAAATTATTCGACCCTACTTCCTCCTCCCCTTCAATCATAAATTTAACATTACAAGTTAATTCGCCGGCCGCATACATCGCCTCAAAAGCCTTTACATGCATAAACACTTGGCCCTTATCATCACAAGAACCGCGGGCATAAATAACCTCATTTTTGATGATCGGATCAAAAGGCGGATTATCCCATAAATCTAAGGGATCGGCTGGTTGGACGTCATAGTGCCCATAAACCAAGATCGTTGGCGCCTTAGCATCCACCATTTTCTCCCCATAAACAATAGGAAAACCTGCCGTTTCCTCTAGTCGAACATGGTCGGCGCCGGCTTTTTTCAGCTTATCGGCCAACCATTCTGCGGCTTGTCTCACAGAACCGCTGTAGGATGGATCAGCAGAAATAGAAGGGATTCGCAATAACTCCAATAATTCAGTTAAAAATCGATCGCGGTGGGCGGATATATACGCTTGTGTTTCTTTCATATTTGAATTTTAGGGCTAAAATACCCCTATGCAAATATAAAAAAAATAACGTTTATGATTGCTTTTTACGTGGGATAAGGTACATGCGATTTTCTGTCCCCTGAAAAATACGCATGATATTTCCCCGATGCATGAAAATGACTAGGCATGCGATAAATAGCCCAAAATAAACTAATAAGGGGATTTCCTGTCCAAATACCCCAAAAATTAACAATAATGAAAATACGATGGACGCAATCATGGAACCCAAAGAAACGTATTTTGAGATGGTAAAGACGATTAAAAAAACACAAATACCCACCATGGCTGCTTGCGGGTGTAATGCCAATACCATGCCTAAGGTTGTAGCAACCCCTTTTCCTCCCCTAAAATCACAAAATACGGGAAGCAGGTGACCGATAATAGCTAAAAAGCCAAAAAGTATTTTTAAGGTCACACAAGTTTGCCAATCAATTAAATGAAAGTAAAATAAAATAGCGGAAAGGCCTGTGGCAATAAATCCTTTGAGTGAGTCAACAAACAAAACGATGGATCCTGCTTTTTTGCCTAATACCCGAAAAGTATTTGTCGCACCCGCATTTCCACTACCATGCTTGCGAATGTCAATTCCGTGATACGTTTCTCCATACCAAATGGCAGTAGGAATAGAACCGAGAAGATAACTTAGAATAGCAAGACCAAAAATCATTAGTACCATAAATTCAAATTCACCGCTTGGTAGATTCAAATATAGAATGCTAATCGCCAAAAATCAAATGCTTATAAAACATTCTTGAAATGTTTAAATTTTAGTCTTTAATTTATTCTAATTTCGACTAAAATGAGACATTGATGGAAGCCATCAACCTGAAAGTCTGTGGAGTTCCATGATTTAAATAGCTAAGTCGATGAAAAGCCTGAATACGGAAAATCTTAAATATATTATCAATCCCGTACCCTGCCTCCACATACGGTTTACCCGGCTCGAGCGCATCGAAGGCGTACTGATCTAAAAACTTGGATTTCAATGGGTTATTGACGTCTTTCATAATCTCTTTATTAGAAGATCGCTGACTCCCGATAACCATATTGGTACTGGCAATAAAACGCCACTTCAATTTTTTAATCAAGGGAATTCGATTAAACAACAAGCCATCAAAATTGTGATTATACTGCAAGGAAACATACTGATCACTGACAAATTCAAAATAATTCATGGTGGAAAATGCACTCCTTACAAAGAACAAAGTCTCATTACCCAAGTGTGGAAACAAAAGAGGCGCGGGCAAATTTGATGGGGTATAACCCGCCAACAAGGTATAATCGGATCGACCGATTTTACCTAATCTAAAAGACTGATAGGCTTTCAGCGTAAAACGTTCATAATCAAAGTTTCCCCCTAAAAATCCTTTTATACCCCTTTGGTATTTAAAGGTAAGCACGGGTATTCGCTTCGTAGCCAAAGTGATTTTCTCATTCCCATTCATGATAAAGGTCTCATTTTTAGCAAACCTTGCCTCCAATGTGATGAATGAGTCTTGGTAATAATCTTGTACGGGCGAATTGACTCCCATCTCAGGATTCAATCGATATTGAAAACGAAACAATGGATCAAAGGATCTTGTATTTACATAAGCAGTAAAGCTAATTCCTTTGCTAGCCTCTGTCGTAAAAAATGCTTCGGTTTCCCGTCGATAAAAAGCGCCAGAGAACGCACCCCAACGAGTAAACGCGTAAAATAATTTATTATCACCAATCAATTCTGGAGTTAAACCAACCCTTTCAATGTCATACGAGTGCCTCAATCCGGCCATCGTCCATTTTTTCTTTGAAAATAAATAATTTACCTCCCCTGAATATTTTAGCACCAAATCTTTAGTACCAAAACCTACATTCCCTCTTAAAATCCAGTTTTTATCGAAATTTGCGTTGGTCCTGAAGCCCAACCTAAACCTTGCACCTTCCAGGCGATTAATAGCCAAACTGGTAATATAAGGGCCCACTTCAATATCATTGAAACGCTTAAATCCACTAAACACAATTTCGGCAATTTCTACATACGTTTTAACCACGGGCAAATTTCTCACTGAATCAATCAAGGAGGAGGCCAATAAATCCTGAGCACTTAAGGGTTCATACCGAGCATTCTTCCAAAAATTTGAATCGGGCTGCTTTGCGTCCTCAGCCACCTCTGAGACCATATCGTAAAAATCAAGCGGCTTGGGTTCATTGACTATAAAATCCTTATTGGAGATATACATCTTCAACAGCATTCCAGCCGAGCCTTTGGTAATCTCTTCTAAATCGATCAAAAACCGAGTCTTAGCAGGCAACCAAAATCCTGATGCTGTTTGCTCTAATTCCTGAGAAATTTTAATCTTATCAATGAAATTTAGATTCGCTTGTTTATCGACGGAAGCATCTATTTGAATTAAGGCAAAATTGGTTGTGTCAATCCACACTTGGCCCGTAAATACTAAGTCCATTGGATTTTTAGGCTCATAATCAATTTGATAGCAAACCTTTCCCTCGACTTGGACCGTATCTCCTAAGTAATATTTGTAATTAGCTTTCCAACCCTCACCAATGGGACTGGCAAAATCTTTCCCAAAAAATCCAATGTAGTTTTGATAAAAGTTATAGTTGGCCAATAAATTTCCCCCGACCAATTGCGAAATGAAACTCCCCTCCTTTACGCCAACCCCTTTTATGTTCGTCTTTAAAATGAGCTCCTTTTTTCTTTGTGGCGATTCCCGATAATAAAATTTACTTAATGACTCAGAAATGAAGGTCGGTATAACCAATTTACCATCATCTCCAGCAATCTTTTCAAATTTTTTAACGGCCTCTTGGATGTCCTTCATCACCCTGCTCTCCTTAAATTTATCCGAAATATTGTCTACATCCAACTCCATTTTCGTGTAAGAATCATAGGCATAGGCCGATAGCTTACTTCGGTCATTATTATCCCGATTTTTAATCACATTTCGCAATATTTTGAAGACCGGATTTTCTCCTGAATATACAATTACTTCGTTTAAAGAACGATTTGTTGGCTCCATTTGAAAGTCAACAACTTGAGATTTCAGTTTTTTATCTACATACTTTATCTTCTTTTTATATCCCACAAACGAAACATAAATAGAGTCCGATAAAATTTTTGAATTTAAGGTGTACTCTCCTTGAAAATTAGTACTTGTCCCTGCATTTACCCCTAAAAGACCTACGGAAGCAAATGGGACTGGATCACCGTTACTCGCATCTCGAACAATACCCTTGATTTGATATTGTGCAAGAAGGGAATCAATTGAAAAAACTATTAAGAATAGCGCCAAAATAACGCTAAAAACACTCTTTTTCAAAACTTTAAAATAGGGTTTTAAAATTAAAAACAATCAGTAGCCGAATTTTTCAGGAATTCTTCCGAAATCAATTAGACATGAACAAAAATACAAAGTATTGTGAAATAAACGCTATTCGTCGATAAATTTTAAACTTTCGTCGGCATATGATCTAAATTTAAGCAAGGCACGTGCCCGATGGGCGATGACATTCTTTTCTGAAAGTGCCATTTCAGCAAAAGTCCTTGATTCATTTTCTGGCTGGAACAAAGGATCATACCCAAATCCATGATTTCCCCTCGGTACTAACACAATTTCTCCTCTAATTTCTCCTTCAAATTGATGATATTGGCCCTTGTGATGAAAAGTTAGGACCGTAACAAAACGCGCAGATCGGTCAACACAATCGCTCATGTCAAAAATTAACTTCTTAGAATTGGCTACATCATTTTTGGGCTCGCCCGCATAACGAGCTGAATGAACTCCGGGTAAACCTCCTAGGCAATCGACTTCTAGTCCAGAATCATCTGAAAGACAAGTAAGCCCAAAACGATCTGCGATAAACTGAGCTTTCTGCATGGAATTTTCAGCTAAAGTAATTCCTGTTTCTGGGATATCTTCGATTACACCTAGTTCAGAAATGGATTTAATCAAGAACTTATCACCCAAAAGAGCCGAAAGCTCTTCGATTTTATGTTTGTTTTGGGTAGCTAAATATAATTCAATCATTATAAGGCACCGACCACCTCAACTTCGAAATATAGAGGTGAATTGGGAGGAATAGTTGCATTTCCATTCGCGCCATAACCTATTTTAGATGGTATAATGAGGGCGGCTTTTTCGCCAACACGCATTTTCATGATCCCTTCATCAAAGCCGGCAATCACACCCCCAGTTCCAGCGACAAATGTAAATGTTCCTGAATCAAAAGCTGAATCATAAATTACCTTCCCAGCCGCATCATATTTCAAATTGCCATAACTTAATCGACCAGTATAATTTACTTTTACGGATTGACCTCCTGAAATAGCAGCTCCTTTGGGATTCTCAACCAACTTTTTAAATATCAAACCAGAAGGAGATATTTCAGGACTTGTTATTTTGTACAAGGTTTGAAAGTCTTTCAATTGCTCAGCTTCTGTACGTACAGAAACCACGTCAATCTCTAATTTAATCACTGAAAATGCAGCTATATTCGTGTAAGAATTACCCCCAAAAGCAAGGGCTGATGGCAATATAAAAAGACCAGATTCCCCCTCCTTTAAAAAGGACATTGGCAAATTTAAAATACTCGAATTTGATCCCCAAACCATGCCTTTTAATTGGCCTAAGGTCTTTGCCGTAGAATCCAATTTAGTCCCATCCAACAAAGTCATTTTATAATAGAACTTAATAACATCCGTATTAAATGCTTGTTTCCCAGTAGACTTGGCCGTATTAATGGAATAATACATCCCCTCAGGAGATTTTTGCAGCTTTAAATTTGAACGACTTATATAACCTTCTATTTCCTTTTGATTATCCGATTCTGTTTGGTTTATTTCATTAAATGTACAGCTAGACATTCCGCCTATTAGCGAAATACACATCAAAAAGTAAACTACATTTCTCATGATTCTATTCAATTTTGGCTATATAAATCTCAAACATTAAAGGCGTAAATCCGGGAATACTCGTTCCTGAACCTTTTTCTCCATATCCGATGGTCGAAGGAAATACAACAATCGCCTTTCCCCCCAAACGCATCTTTTCAATCCCTTTTTGGAATCCAATGACTGTTTGGGTTCCGCCAACAGTAACCGAAAAGCTATCCGTACGAGCCATATTTCCGTCGAAAGCAAAGCCATTTAAAAACCGGCCCGTATACTTTAATTTAACTACTTTACCCGTTGCTGGTATGTCTCCTGTTCCGGGGGCCAACTGAATATACCTTAATCCATCGGTTTCTGAAGTGGTTACTTTATATCCTTTTTTGGCAATAAAAGCGTTTATTTGATCACTCTGGCTTCTAACAGCATAACTTTTAATGGTTACTTTCAAAGGAGTATACGCAGGCAATCCCTCAAAAGACTGAGAAGTACCTGGCAAAGCCATCACCACCTGTTCTTCATCACGTAAATACGCCATTAGTCGAGTAAAAATTGGGTTCAAGAAACCATATTGATAGATCAATGGGGAATTGGTTTTACGATTTGTACTATCCAAAACCTTTCCTGTTACTAGGTTAGCTAATTCATAATGAATCAGCAATGTGTCTCCTCTTAATGCTAATTCTCCACTCGGATTTGACTTAGTCAGAAAGTAATAGGCCCCATCCTCCATGGCTTTGGGAGTTTGATTTAACTTGGAGAAGTACGACAGTATTTGTGTCTGATTCTCTTTTGCCTTCACCTCGTCTGCCAACTCAATATTTGACAAACAAGAAGTCAATAGAGAACCCACAAATACCAACGCTAAAAACTGCTTCACCAAATTTATCATTTTTCTTATTTCTTAGACAACACTTCTACTTCAAAGACTAAAACTGAATTCGCTGGAATTGGACCACGTGCTTGCTCGCCATATCCAATCGTAGATGGGATCACAAACGTACCTTTTCCACCTGCTTTTAATAAAGTCAAAGCCTCATTAAATCCAGGGATCATTTGGCCTATAGGCATTTCAGCTGCATTACCTTTATCAAATTCTTTTCCATTTAAAAACGTACCGCGGTAGTTGACCAACCACGTCTCTCCCAATTTTGGAGAAGCACCAGCACCCGGCTTTTCGATCGCATGATACAATCCCGTCGCAGAAGCTTTAAATGACTTTCCTGTTTTTGCGATGTAATCAGCAATCATCTTAGGTTGTAAGGCAATATCCTTAGCCGCTGACTGCTTAGCTTTCGACGCTTCCTTTTCCATGTCTTTTTCAAATTCAACGCGAGATTGAACCTTTAAGATTTTTACCGTATACTTTAAATCAGTTCCTGGCTTCAAGAATGGAGGCAATGGAGACTGAACAGCCTTGGTCAAACTGTCTATCGGCACCAATATCGTTGCGCTATCGCCCAAGGCTAACAAACGCAATCCATTTTCAAAAGACCCTTTAAACGCTCCCGGAGCATTAGAAGGCGCTTGGATCATCCCTTTTCCTGGTTGGCCATCCTTCTTGGTATCCTGCAAAACAGAATCAGCGCCATTTTTGATCACTAAATTAAACGTAATGATATCGCCTTCTTTCAATTTCTTTGCCGCATCATCATGGCTATGCATTTGAATTTTTACTCCGTCGATTACCTCTACTTTGTTTTGAGTACAAGCCGCCAATAATAAAGCCGCTGAAAAAATTAAACCTATTTGTTTACGCATGATTGTGGTGTTTTGACCGTAGTCCGATGAAAAATTTGTTTAGTTTCTTTATAATTTTTTTACTCGATTTATTTCTGAAAGGTACAAAGGTAATACTTCTTGCAATTTTTCCCTCGC
>CAMDRO010000041.1 GCA_945906795.1 Spirosoma fluviale | reverse complement strand
AATGTTAAAAGAAAATAATAATACCCTCACCAAAAGCCTTCAATTAAAACCCAGTAATCCTGAACAACCAAGAAATAAACGATTAACTTTAAACTAAAATAAACCTGGAAGTTGAAAGAAAAGTGACAACCAAAATCAGGCATCAACACTAATTTTACCTATTACCTAATCCCTATTACCTAATCCTTCTTACCTATATAACCTATGTCAATCTTTATCGTCATTATTTGTATTTTACTGTTGGTTTTTTTGATCACCTATTTGAAGGTCAATTCATTCGTAGCTTTTTTATTAATAAGTTTATCGGCAGGCGTGATGTTGGGGATTCCGCTTCCTGACTTGGCCAAAACAATCCAAAAAGGGTTGGGGGACACACTTGGTTCTTTGGTCACGATCATCGTTTTGGGTGCTATGTTGGGTAAGTTGGTGGCTGAAAGTGGGGCGGCCCAACAAATTTCTGGGACCTTGATTAAAATTTTTGGTCAAAAAAATATGGCTTGGGGCTTAATGCTCACAGGTTTCATCATAGGCATTCCTCTTTTTTACAATGTGGGTTTTGTGTTGATGATACCTTTGGTTTTTGCATTGGTGCATCAGTATAAGTTACATCCATTAGTCACTGGTGTTCCCATGATGGCCTCGCTGTCGGTGGCGCATGGTTTTTTGCCCCCGCACCCATCTCCGGCGGCTTTGGTGGCACAATTTCAGGCTAATATGGGTCTTACCTTGATGTATGGAATTGTGATCGCTATTCCTGCGATCATATTAGCAGGGCCTATTTTTGCGAAGACCTTGGTTAATCGGCCTATCAAATCTTTAGGAACATTTTCGATGAAATCATTACCCGAAAATGAACTTCCTAATAAATGGTCAAGTTTTGTGACAGCACTATTGCCTGTTTTTTTATTGGTTTTCACCACGATTGCAGAAGTGTATATTGACAAGACCACCGTGTTAGGTCAAATATTTAAATTGGTTGCTGATCCAGCCATGGTCATGTTGGTCGCCATTTGCTTTGCAACCTATACCTTAGGACTACGTTTGGGTAAAAAGATGGAAGATATCATGAACATATATGCAGATGCGGTTAAGGATGTGGGGATGATACTTTTAATTATCGCTGGAGCCGGAACGCTAAAAGAAGTTTTATTAGTATCGGGAGTTAGCAAGGAAATTGCCGGTTATTTAGGTACACTGCCCATTCCTCCCTTGGTCTTGGGTTGGTTAATGGCTGCCATTATTCGGGTTTGTGTAGGTTCGGCCACCATTGCCGGATTAACTGCGGCGGGTATGATTTACCCATTAGTGTTAGGAAGTGGAGTAGATCCCAACTTGATGGTTTTGAGTATCGGCGCGGGGAGTTTGATGTTTTCACATGTGAATGATGGAGGCTTTTGGCTCTTTAAAGAATATTTCAATTTAAGTATTTCAGAGACGATTCGATCTTGGTCTGTCATGGAATCCATTGTCTCGGTGGTGGGATTAATAGGCGTATTAGCCTTGAATACCATTATTTAAATAATATCAATTTAAAAGATATTTGAATTTTAAGATTTCATTGTGTCGCTTTGTTGGCAAATCAGCATGATGCGGATATTAAAATAGTATAATAATAGTTCATTTTTCCAACATGAATTAATGATTTTTTTCAACCAAATATTATTTGTTTTTATTCGTATTTTGACATATTAAATATTTTAAAATGCAATTTTTCGACAATATCAATAAAGTAAATTATCAATTTATTGATATTTTTAAATCTTTTTTTTTAGTTTAGCAAACTTTAAAAATTATTTTTTCATTAAATAAACTAATCAACATGAAAAAACTACTACTCGTATGGGTTTTAGTGATGGCTTTTCTAAGCACATCCTTAGCTCAAACAAGGCAGGTAACCGGAAAGGTCACTTCTACAGAAGATGGTGGCGCTCTTCCTGGAGTTAGTGTCAGCCTTAAAGGTACTTCTCGAGGTACTACGACATCTTTCGATGGTACATTTAAAATTTCGGCTTTAAATTCCGAAGTACTTGTTTTTAGCTTTGTAGGCTATAAGCAACAATCTATTACAGTAGGAAATCAGTCAACCATCAATGTGGTTTTAGCTTCAGATGTTTCTGAACTTTCTGAGGTGATAGTTACCGGTGCGTATGGCTCGAAGCGTAATGCTAGATCTACTTCTAATAACGCACAGGTAGTGGACCAAAAGCAATTGAACGTGATCCGTCAGACTAACCTGAACAATGCATTAGCAGGTAAGGTTTCTGGTATCCAAGTTCGTTCTCAATCGGCAGCGGCCTTAGGTCGTTCGACTGAGGTGCGTCTCCGTGGAGTTTCTGGTTTTGGTTTAGGTTCCGGTGCTTTGTATGTGGTTAATGGAACTATTTTACCTAATTCAGATGACATCAACTTAGATGACATTGAAAACGTTTCGGTTTTACAAGGTGCGGCAGCAGCAGCTCAGTTCGGCTCTCAAGGAGCGAATGGTGCGATTGTTATTACGTTGAAGGATGCTTCAGCGGCCCCACAAGGTCTTGGAATCACGTTGAATACAGGTATTTTATTTGAGTCTCCTTATATCTTGCCTAATTATCAAAATTCATACGCCGGTGGTGCTGTGGGTGATTTGATGCAGTATAAATATAAATCGACAGACCCAGCAGATTGGAAAGCTTTAGATGGTAAATATTACCATGACTATAGTGATGATGCTTCTTGGGGTCCTCGTATGGTAGGCCAAGAATACATTCCTTGGTATGCATGGTATGGAGGTAGCAAGTATTCTTATAAGACGGCAGCTTTGACTCCTCAACCTACTAATGCACGCGATTTTTATTCAACAGGTGTAACAAAAAATAATAGTTTTACCATCAATTCATCTTCGGATAAATTGAAGTTTAAATTAACCTATGGTAATCAAGCCATCGATGGTTTGCTAGCGAACACTTCGTTAAACAAGAATACTTTAAACGTAATGACTGCTTATAACTTAAATAAGCATTTCATGGTGAGCGCAGATATTAACTACGTAACTCAAATTCAAAAGGGAGAGATTGATGATGGGTATTCAAATCAATCTTCTGGGGCCTTTAATCAGTGGTTTCACAGGAATTTGGACATGAACATCATGAAGGAATTGAAGGATTTAAGAACTCCTGAAGGAATTTATGCTTCATGGAACCACGCAAATCCAGATGCTTATGATGCTTCTAACAAGAGAAACTTTTATGCCGGTAACTATTGGTATAACTTTTTCTCTTGGTTCGACTTAGTCAATCAGACGAATCAAAGAAACCGTTTGTTTGGAAACGTAGCCTTTACGTATAAAGTGAACGACGATTTGAAATTTACAGCTACCTATAGGAAGCAACAAAATATAGGCTTAACGGATTATCGGTACAGTTCACGCTTAAATGAGAGTGGTTTGCAAACGACGGGTAATACGCCTGAGGCTAGAGGTTACTATTATACGGGCCAAACGTATTCGGATCGTACGAATATGGAATTGTTTGCCAACTATTCTAAAAAGATCAAAGATTTTACGATTGATGCCAACATAGGAACTGACTTTTTCGAGTGGACCTATTCAAGTAATAGCGCAAATACCAACAATGGTTTGAGCGTGGCTGATTTGTATACCGTGTCTAACTCAGTGGATCCAGCTACGATAGGTAATGATCGTTTATTAGAGAAATATAAAGCATTAATAGGTAAAGGTACTTTTGGATACAAAAATTTCTTATTTGCGGACATTACCTTAAGAAATGACTGGTATTCAACCTTACCTAAAGAAGCAAATTCAGTGCTTTCTAAGTCAGCTGGACTTTCATTTGTTTTCAGTGATTTAATTGAAAAGAATTTGCCATGGGTTAGTTACGGTAAATTAAGAGGTTCATGGGGAGAAATTCCTAAGGCATTGGGAACGAGCAACGAGAGTTTTGGTGCTTACCGTTTCCCAGGTTCTGCTTATAACCTAGGTCAGTACAAGTGGCAAAGTGATTTCTTGATGTCAGCCGCCAATACCTTAGTTGACCCTAACATCAAAGGATCTGTTGTAACTCAAGCTGAGGTTGGTTTAGATTTATCATTCATTAATGATCGCATTGGTATCTCAGCTACTTTATGGCAAGGTTCTGAAAAAGATTTCCCTTATGCATTAAGTGTGAATGGAGCGAGTGGTTACACTTCTTTATTGACCAATATCGGAGAGATTTCTAAGAAAGGTTTAGATATTCAATTAAATGGTCGTCCAGTGGTATCCAGTAATTTTTCTTGGAGAATTTCAGGAACGGTTTCTAAATTGATTCAAAACGATGTTATTTCTTTAAGTCCTAAATACGGAATTACTCAAACTTCTGCTGTTCAAGGTGTTTGGGGTACAACCATGCCATATTTCGTTCACTCAGAAGGTAAGCGTTGGGGTCAATTATACGGAAATGGTATTAAGCGAATTAATGGCCAACCGGTACTTGACGCCAGTGGATTTTATGTAAATGATCCAAAAGTTAATTTTGGTTCTGTACTTCCTGAGTACACAGGAGGTTTACAAAATTCATTCACTTTCTTAACAGACTTTACCTTGAATGTCAATATTGACTTCCAGGTGGGTGGTAAATTTGCTTCATTATCTAATATGTGGGGTTCATTCTCAGGCTTAACAGCTCAAACAGCAACGGTGAACGATAAGGGAAATCCAATTCGTGATGCGGTAGCTGATGGGGGTGGAGTTCATACGAAAGGGGTAAATGCAGAAGGTAAGGCAGTCGATTTTTATGTTGAGGCGCAGGATTACTTCCATAACCTATATAACAACAAGACTTTTGATCCGTACATCTATGATTTAACTTTTGTTAAACTTAGAGAATTAGCCTTAGGGTATAATCTTCCAGTGAAGAAATTAGGAATGAGTAAATATTTCCAATCCGTTAATATTTCTTTAGTGGCTAGAAACCCTGTGTTACTTTATGCGACAACGAAAGACTTTGATCCATCTGAGATCTCAGCGGTGAGTGGGGAAACAGGACAGTGGCCTGGATCTCGTGGATATGGTGTCAATATTAAATTTGGGTTTTAATTAAAGTTAAATTGTAAAGACATGAAAAAGAAAATCATATATATATTCTCTACCCTATTCTTATTAAGTTTAGGTGGATGCCAAAAATTGGATGACTTTGGTGATACCAACGTGAATCCAGCAGCTACTTCTGAGCCTACGATGTCCGCATTATTAGCGAACGTTCAAGCAGGTTTGGGTGGTTATGCTGCTTCTACTCGACCAGGATTATATGGTCAGTATTTCTCGGAAACGCAATACACAGATGCGTCTCTATACAGTTTGCCTCAAATTGAATTTTCAGGTGAATATGCAGGTTCTTTAATGGATTTGCAGATTATTGTTGACCGCAAGGAAAGCAATAATATGGTACAGATTGCGAAGATATTGCAACAATACATTTTCTGGACGATCACAGATCGCTGGGGTGATGTGCCATATTCACAGGCTTTATTAGGGGTTAAAAATGCAAATCCTAAATATGATCGCCAAGAGGATATCTACAAAGGGATGATTGATGCATTGACAAAAGCAGCTGGCGCATTCGATGCTTCCGCTGTAAAAGGTGATTTGATTTATGCAGGTGATGTAACTAAATGGAAGCGCGCTGCTAACTCATTACGGATGTTGATGTCCTTGCAATTATCTAAAAGATTCCCTGCATCGGGTGGTTATGCGGCTACTCAGTTTGCAGCGGCTTTGAATGATCCTGCCGGATATATTCAGTCAAATGCACAAAATATGACTTTGACTTATCCAGGAGGTAACTTTAAATCTACTTGGTTTGCTTTATACAATGGCCGTAAAGATTACGGCGAAAGTAAGACGATGACTGATTTAATGGGAGCTTTAGGTGATGGACGCCAAAAGGCATTTGGTGGAGCGACGCAAGATCAGACTGCTGGTAATGCCTTAGAATCTTCAAGTGTAGGTGTTCCTTTCGGCTTAGTTCGTGCCAAAGTGGAGGCATTTACTTCTGCGAATACCAACTGGGCACGTATTCTACGTGGTGATTTCCGTAAGGAAAATGGAAGTGTTGTGGCTCTTTCGGCAGGTCAAATTGCATTAGCTAGAGCTGAGGCGGCTAATTACGGTTGGACTTCTGAGTCCTTACCTACCACGTATAGTTTAGGTATCTCATTATCGTATGAGCAGTGGGGACTTAAAGTGGCGACTGATTATTTAGGTCAGGCTTCGGTAACTTTAGATGCTCCGGGTGCGGCAGGTAATTTGAAGAAAATTGCAATCCAACGATACATTGCACATTATCCAGATGGAATGCAAGCATGGAATATTTGGAGAAAGACAGGATTTCCTGAATTAACTCCAGCACCAGATGCGACGAATTCTTCTAAGCAAATTCCTAGAAGATACACGTATGGCTCTACTGAGTTTACGTCGAATAAAGCAAATGCAGAAGCAGCTGTGGCTGCATTAACAGGAGGTGATACTCAAGATGCTAAAGTGTGGTGGAATAATTAATTATTCGCCTTTATATCATTTTAAAATATTATACATATGAAAAAGATAAAAATAATCCTTTCGCTAATGTTTCTCGGAGCATTTGTGTTGCAATCTTGTATCAAGGATGATGTGGTTGAATTAGGCAATACTGGATCAGTATTTGTTAAAATCAACGATGGCCCTACGAAGGCTTTGTATTATGAGCCTTTTACGACCAAGAAAAATGTGATCGTGTTTAACGTTCGTCGGGATGTGAATTCTGCTGCGGAGTTAGCTAAGGCAGCTACCGTATCGATTATTGACGCACCGGAATTAGTTACTGCTTATAATAAAGAGAATAACGAAAATTTCGAAACACTTCCTGAAGCTATTTTTACTTACGTAACGGATCCATCGGTGACTAAATCAGGCAATAAGTTTACAGTTACTTTTGCACCCAACGAGTTTGCGAAGAATATTGAAATCAGCTTAGATGGTTCTAAGTGGGATTTATCAAAAAAATTCGGGATTGGTTATAAGGTGACTGAAGCTCCAGGAGCTAAGATCTCGAGCGCTCAGAAGCAAATTGTTACATTGATCAGTTTGAAAAATAAGTATGACGGAGTTTATTTGTTGACAGGTGCTCATAACCGCGTACCTTACAACTTCCCATACAGAACGGTTGTTTACATGATGACGGCGGGTGCTAACTCCGTTATTTACTACTGGCCAGATGCAGGATCATATGGACACCCGATTGGATTGGGTCCAGATCCTGAAAATGATTTGAGCTGGTATGGTTCTGCTATTTCTCCAGTAGTAGAATTTGATCCTAACACAGACGAGGTAGCTCGAGTGTTCAACAATCCACCCAATGCTACGGTCATTACTAAATTTACTTTAGCCGGTGTGGCCAATTCAAATCGCTATGATGCGGCTAAGAAAAAAATGTATATTAGTTGGAATTACAATGGTAGATCAGATCGTGCTTTTGTTGATACCTTGACATTCATTAAGCCAAGGCAATAGTAATATAGAGCATTTATTTTTTGAAAAGGCAGCGATTTATCGCTGCCTTTTTTGTGTTTTACCAATATTTGTATTTGGTTGTTTGTTTGATGATTTAATTTTCATTAGGACATCGCTGTTTTAAGATATTGAAAATAACGTTCTATTCTAATGTTTTTTTGTTATTTAAGACGGTTTTATGTTTAAAATATAAACAATTTGCAAAAAATGCCGTTTAACAAAATATAATTTTTTAATTTTGCTTTTAACATTCATTAAATAAACAAACATGAAAAAACTCTTACTAATTTGGGTTTTAGTGGCGGCTAGTTTTAGCTCGTTATTTGCTCAAAACAGAACAGTAACCGGAAAGGTTACTTCTACAGAAGATGGTGGCGGATTGCCTGGTGTCAGTATTAGCACTAAGGGTTCCAACAAAGGGACCACATCCATTGCAGATGGTTCCTATTCCATTTCCGTGGGTGAAGGAGCTTCATTGGTATTTAGCTTTGTAGGCTATAATGCTCAAACAGTTACGGTAGGTAATCGTTCGGTGATTGATGTTAAATTGTCAATCGACAATACCCAACTTTCTGAAGTAGTTGTAGTGGGTTATGGTACGAAAAAGCGTGTGGAATTTACGGGTGCGGCCTCTACTATTAAAGGTGGTGCTATCGCAGAGCGTCCCGTACAAAGTTTTTCACAAGGTCTGACGGGCCAAGCGGCTGGTGTGAACATCATACAGCCCAATGGTTTGTTAAATAACCCTCCTGTGATTCGTGTACGTGGTTTAAGTTCATTATCACTTAGCTCGTTTCCTTTGGTGGTGATTGACGGTATCCCTATTTCTACGGATAACGTTTCGGCTAACGTGGCGACTAATAACCCATTGGCCGATATTAATCCATCGGATATTGAGTCGATTGACGTTTTGAAAGATGCTGCATCAGCAGCCATTTATGGTTCTCGTGCAGGTGCTGGAGTTTTATTGATTACCACCAAACGTGGTAAATCAGGTAAAGCTAAAGTATCGATTGATTCTTGGGCGGGTGTAAGTAATGCAGTTCGTCTGCCTGACGTGTTGAACGCCGAACAATTTATGTACCATAAAAATATGGCCATTGGGAATGCATTGAAATTGAATCCAAATGCGGTATCATCGACACAAAGAAACTCGGCTAACGAATCTTTCTTGCCAAATTATAATCCGGATGGATCTTTGATCGACACAGATTGGGCTAAAGTAGTTTATCAAACAGCCATTTCTCAAAATCATAACATGACGATTACAGGGGGAACAGATAAGACTTCTTATTATTTCTCAGCTGGATATTCAAATCAAGACGGTTTTTTACGTAGCAATAGCTTCCAGCGTCGCTCTGGTCGTTTTAATATGGATCACCAAGCAACTAATTGGTTGAAGTTTACGACAAATTTCAATTATTCAAATACGTACAATAGGGCACCTGTTTCAGGATCAAATCCAGGAGGAGCATTTAATACATCAGGTTTAGGCCGTATCGCAGTGGCTCAAATACCTAATTTACCTGCTTATTTACCAGATGGTAATTATAATTTGGAGAATAACACTGTTGGTCGTATGAATAACTTACTTCCGGCACAGTTCCCTAATCCAGCTGTTGTACGTGATTTAGATAAAATCACCTCTGAAAATACGCGTTTGATTGCAAATTTAGGAGCTGAAATTAAAATCATCGATGGCTTAATATATAAGATTAGTTATTCATGGGATCGTAGAAACACAGAAAATGTTCGTTTCTATAATCCATACAATGGAGATGGCTGGGCTGCTATAGGGGATGCCTACAACAATACAGCTCGTTCTGACAACTGGAACTTGATTAACACTTTACAATACAATGTGAAGTTGGGCGAAAACCACAACATCTCAGCGGTTTTAGGTTCGGACTCTCAAAAAACACGTGTGTTAAACTGGGGAGCTCAACGTCAAGGATTAGCTGATTTTTTCTTCACTGATTTTCAAGGAAATTATGGAACTAATTTAGCGGCTGGTAATGGAATTTACCAAGTATCTTATGAGGCTTATTTAGGAAGCTTCAGTTATAACTATGCAGGCAAATATTTCTTAAGTGCTAATTACCGTCGTGATGGAAACTCTGCTCTTTCTGCGGATAATCGTTGGGGTGACTTTGGTGGAGTTTCTGCTGGTTGGACTGTTTCTGAAGAGAAGTTCTTCAAAAATACCAACCTAGGTAACAAAATTTCTAACCTTCGATTGAAAGCATCATGGGGTAAAGTGGGTAACGGTAACGTGCCTAATGCCTATGGTTCTTTCTCTACTTTTGGTTCTGGTTTGTATGGTGCGGCTCCGACATTGGCGTTTAACCAAGCAGGTAATAAGGATTTGAAATGGGAGACGAGTGAGCAGTCCAATTTTGGTATTGATATTAGTTTCTTAAATGATCGTATTTCATTAGAGGCCAACTATTACAACAAGGATATCAATAATTTGATTCTGAATGTTCCACAAGCACCTTCGAAAGGTATTCCGGGGAACTCGATTTTGGCCAACGTAGGTTCGATGTATAACCGAGGATATGAGTTAGCGATTACGGCGACTCCGATTAATAATGGAGGATTTACTTGGACTACCAATGTCAACTTTGCGACCAATGAAAACATGGTCACTTCCTTAGTGGATGCTAATACGCCTATTTTAACGGCAACATCTGGTTTAGAGACTACTTCCATTACGAAAGTGGGTTATTCAGCTGCACAAATTTACGGAGTTAAGACGGGTGGAGTTAATCCGGCTAACGGGCGTCGTATATACATCAGAAAAGATGGTGTTAAAGTACAATACCTACACTTAGGTGGAGCAGATGCTTGGACTTTATTAGATGGAACGCGTACAGTATCCGCTTCTTCAGAGCAACAAATTTTAGGAAATACGATGCCAACCTATTACGGAGGATTTAATAATACTTTCCGTTATGCAGGTTTTGACCTTGGAATGAACTTTACCTTTTCTGGTGGAAACTTGATTTACAATGGTTCTCAGGCAGGATTACGTGACCAGCGTGTATGGAATAACACGGTAGATGTTTTGAATTCTTGGACTAAGGAAGGACAAATTACAGATATTCCTCGTGCGGTTTATGGGGATAACGTTTCGAATGGTTCCTCTTTCTTAATTGATGCCAATATCCAAAAGGGAGATTTTATTCGTTTGCAAACCGCTACTTTGGGATATAAGATTCCTGCCAATTTGACTAAATTAGGTATTAATAGTCTTCGTGTGTATGCACTTGCAAACAATGCCTTTTTATGGACAGAGTATGCTGGGGTTGACCCAGAAATCTCAACCAATGGAGATACAAACTTAGCTTCAGGTATCGAGCGTAACTCAATTCCTCAATCTAGGTCATTTACCATTGGTCTTAACATAGGTTTATAATTTTAAAGGACATAAGAAAATGAAATTATTCACAAACAAAATTGGAATCTTGTCTATCGCCTTAGCGATGACGGTTTCTTCATGTAATAAGGAATTCTTGAACGCAGTTCCAGAATTAGATTTGTCAGATGCGACGGTATTTAATACACCGGCTCGTGTTTTATCCCAGGTTAACGGACTTTATGGTTCGGCTAAATCGGGTAGTTTGTTTGGAGGTCGTTATTTAATTTATAACGATATCCGTGGAGAAGATTGGGTGAACCGTACGACTAACTCAGTGACTGGATATTCAACGTACCAAGGAAACCAGGATCCTTCGGATTCTTATTTGGCCAACTTCTGGGTGGTAGGTTACTCGACGATTAATCGAGCTAATTTGTTCCTAGAGGGTTTAGCTGCAAATCCTACCGCAGTTCCGGCTGCTTTAGCTGCGAATTATAGAGGAGAAGCTAAGTTCTTACGCGCTTTAACCTATTTCTCTTTGGTACAGTATTTTGCAAAACCTTTCATTTTAGATAAGGGAGCTTCTGCTGGATTGCCATTGCGTTTAAAAGGAGAAACCTCTTCTGCAAACAATGCCTTAGCTCGTAGTTCAGTGGCACAGATTTATGATCAAATTTTAAAAGATTTGAATGAAGCTGAAGCTGAGTTGCCTGATACTTATGCATCGGCATTGTTAAACACAACACGTGCACACAAGAATTCGGCGATCGCTTTGAAGACAAGAGTATTGTTGGCCAAAGTCGATTATGCTGGTGTAATCACGGAAGCTAATAAAATTGTTTCTGCTGCTGCGCCTTTTAGAGGAACCGCTCGTGTGGCACATGCTTTACAAACGGATGTATCTGCCGTGTTCAAAGCACCTTATACTACATCTGAGTCAATTTTCTCTTTTCCTATGGACGCAACAAACGCTCCGGGTACTCAAAACCAATTGGGCTACTACTTTAACGCAGGAAATGTTGAGTATTATTTGAATACGGGTTCAACAGGTATTTATAGTCAAGCGCAATTCCGTGCTTCGGATGATCGCAAGACTAAATTAACGGTAGCTAAAACAGCGGTTGCTAATTTCCCTTCGAGTATTAAATTTAGCGGAGTGAATCCTTATATTGACTATGTGCCGAACATTCGGTATGCAGAAGTATTGCTCAATTTAGCAGAGGCGGAAGCGGAAGCTGGAAACGCAACGCGTGCTTTAGCTTTGTTGACTGCGGTGCACCAACGTTCTGACGCTACTTATGTTTTTAGTACCCTTGCAAAGGCAGACTTAATCAAAGCGATTTTGATGGAACGTCGAATTGAGTTTTTAGCGGAGGGTTTCCGTGCGAATGATGTTCTTCGTCGCGGAGAGCCTTTGAACTCTTTCGGTGCTGGAGCGATTATTCAATCGTCTGATCCTAGATATATTTATGGTATTCCGTTAGGCGAAATCCAAACGAATCCTGCGATTGGAAAATAAGATTTGCATATGTCCTTAAGGATATGTCGAATGGGTAGAAAAAAAGGTGACTCGAAGAGTCACCTTTTTTTATGGCTTTTATTCCTGATTTTATTACAAAACAATCGCTTTCTGGAAAATGTATGTAATCTATATATTCGTAAATGGATCAAGCTTATTTCATTCCAAAGGTTTATGCTATTTCATGAAAAATAGCATAAACCATTGAATGCTTAATTTACCAAATTTTAATTCTGTCCTCCGGTTTCTTGTATAACTTATCTCCTGGTTTAACTTTAAATGCTTCATACCAAGCATCCATATTGACTGGAGTTCCTATCGTCCGATATTGGCCAGGGGAGTGAGGATCCGTTTTGATCATTTGAGCTGCCATCTCAGGCCTAGAAGCTCCTCTCCACACTTGCGCCCATGCCAAAAAGAATCGTTGGTCTGGGGTCAACCCGTCAATTTTCTTTTTTGATTGCCCCTGCTTAGTCATCTTAAATGCTTCGTACGCAATATTCAATCCACCCAAATCACCAATATTTTCTCCCATGGTAAATTTTCCATTGACATGAATCGTATCTACCACCGTATATTGATCAAATTGAGCTCCTAATTGGACCGTTTTTGCTTTAAATTTAGTTAAATCTTCAGGCGTCCACCAGTTTCTTAACGTACCGTCATTGTCATATTGGCTTCCTGAATCGTCGAAACCATGTGACATTTCATGGCCAATAACCGCTGCAATTCCTCCATAATTCAGCGCATCATCTGCCTCTGCTGAGAAAAATGGGAATTGTAAAATACCTGCAGGGAATACAATCTCATTCATCGTTGCGTTATAATACGCGTTGACCGTAGGAGGCGTCATACCCCATTTGGTGCGATCTACTGGTTTTCCTATTTGGTTTATGTTATCATTATATGCCCAAATACTCGCATTCTTCATGTTTTGATAAAATGAATCAGCTGATATGTCTAATCCGTCATAGGTCTTCCATTGGTCTGGGTAGCCAACTTTAGGCGTAAATGCATTTAGTTTGTCTAAGGCCTTTTTTTTAGTGGGTTCCGACATCCAATCGAGACTATTTATTCGCTTTGCGAATGCCATTCGCATATTCACTAACAATTCCTTCATGCGTTCTTTTGCCTCAGGTTTAAAGTGTTTAGCCACATATAATTGGCCCAAAAGTTCACCTATTGTTCCATCGGTTAGGGTGGACATGCGCTGCCAACGAGGAGTTTGGGTTTCTTGGCCGCTTAAGAATTTTGCATAATCGAAACTTGTCTTAACAAACGGGCTACTTAAATAGGATGCGGACCCTTTTAAAATGTTCCAGGTTAAATAAATTTTCAAATTTTCAATGGGCGCATCGGCCAATATATTATTGACTTCGATTAAAAAATTAGGTGCACCTACTAAAATGGAATCTTGAGGAGGTATGCCTAATAATTTGAATTGCTCTGACCAGTTGATGCTGGGCGTTTTCTTTTGAAAATCGGCCAACAAGAATTTGTTGTATGTTTTGTAAGGATCACGCATTTCAACACGAGCCATTTGTGCCGTAGCAAGCCTTTTCTCTAATAAGAAAATTTGTTCTGCATTTGATTTTGCTTGATTTATAGGCGTGCCGATCAATTCAAATAAGGTTGCGATGTATTTTTTAAACGCTTCTTGGATCTTTAATGTGCGGGCATCTGTTTTCAAATAATAATCGCGATCTGGCAATGAAGTTCCCCCTTGGCCAAATTGAGGTACCATTTTCTTTACGTTTTTTCGGTCTTGGCCCACATAAAATCCAAAGAATGGAGAACCCAATCCCTGTGTTTTGAATCGTGCTATTTCCCTGAATAAATCTTCTCTATTCTGTACATCTTGTACCTTTTTTAGGTCTGCTTTAATGGGATTAAATCCCATAGATTCAATGCTTAGGCTGTCCATGGCCGCTGCGTAAAAATCAGCAACTCTTCTTTCTATAGAACCTTTTGCCAATGATTTCTGCTTGGCTACGGTTTCTTCCAAAATTAGTTTAACGGCCTTGATGTTAAAGTCCCTAATTTCATTAAAACTACCCCAACGGGTTTCTTTAGCAGGTATTGGATTGTTTTTCACCCAGATTCCATTTGAATATTCGACGAAATCATCTCCCGGCTTAACCGATAAATTCATATTCGCCTTGTCAATAAACTTGAAATTCTGTGCGGAAATGTTGGTTGAAAATAATATTCCAACAGATAATGCAAACAATGATAACTTTTTCTTCATATTTTAGTGTTGTTAATGAATCATTAAATTAATAAGATTTCCACTTTTTAACTATCAACATGAAGAAATTATTACTATTTATCATTGGCATATTTTTTTTATTAGCCAATTCATTAGGTCAAAATCATGTATCAAAGGCTTTGACCCATGAAATAATGATAAAACTCAAAAAGGTAGGTACCCCAGCTATTTCACCTGATGGTCAATTTGTAGTCTACAGCCAAGTAGAAACTTCCTATAATTTAGACGAACAAACGAGCGATTTATGGTTGGCTCCTAGCGATGGAAAAATCGTGCCAAGGAAAATCACCTCCACCAAAGGCGCTGAGGATAATTATTTTTGGCACCCGTCCGGAGATAAAATTTTCTTTACCGCAAAAAGAGATGGAGACGAAGCGGCCCAACTTTATTCATTGTCCTTAAATGGGGGAGAGGCACAAAGAATAACGTCTATATCCACAGGAGTTTCTGCCGCAAAATTATCATCAGATGGCCAAACGCTCGCTTTTATCTCCCGCGTATATCCATTAGCGTTTACTGATTCATTGAGTAAGAAAATGGCTGAGGATAAGAAAAAAATTAAAACGAAAGCGCGTGTTTATACCTCATTTCCTATTCGATATTGGGATTCTTGGCTAGATGAAAAACAAGGACATATTTTTACGATGGATTTATCCAACATGGGTTCTCAGCCGATTAATTTATTTTTAGAGGTTTCTTTAGTAAAATCTCAAGGTTTTAATTTAGGCTCATTTTCATTCACTCCTGATAATAAATCCATTATCTTTTCGGCTACTACCGATTATAATACGACGGCATATCAATCGTCAACGTCCAACTTATTTCAAGTCAATATTCAAGGTGGCAAAGAAACCCAATTAACGTCCGATGGAATTGATTATGCTAGTGCTGAATTTTCTAGTGATGGTCGTTTTTTAATTGCTACAGGGTCTGAAAATGGAAATAAGCTGTATTTTATCAATCGGCTTTTTCGATATTCTTGGCCATCCATGTCAGCTAAAACGGAATTGGCCTCGAAATTAGACCGACCCATGAACGATTTTAAAATGGTAGGATCTGATATTTTGGCTAGTATAGAAGATCAGGGTGTAGACAGAATTATTAAAATTTCGATCGCTTCTGGGGAAATCATTCCGGTATTAGGCGGTCAAATGGGCTCATTTATGGCAGTATCACCAGCGATTGGGGGAAATTTTGCTTTTACATACCAACATTTAGGAGCGCCACCCGAAGTATTTTCTTTCATCGGAGGCCAACAAATCCCCATCTCAAAAAGCAATGACAAGGTGCTTTCAGCTTTAGATATTCCGAGGCCAGAAGTCATATGGACGGTGACCAGTCGAGGTAAAAAAGTCAGAAGTTTTGTATTAAAACCAGCGGGTTTTGATGCAAGCAAAAAATACCCATTATTTGTGATGTTGCATGGCGGACCTGCAAGTTCTTTTAAAGATATTTTTGGGTATCGTTGGAATGCGCACATTTATGGTGCCCCAGGTTATGTTGTAGTCATGACGGATTACACGGTTCGGTGGGTTATGGCGAAAAGTTTGCCCAAGACATTCAATTTGATCCATTCAAGGGGCCAGCCCAAGAAATTTTAGAGGCTGCTACTGATGCGATTAAACGCTTTTCATATATTGACGCTACGCGCCAAGCAGCTGGTGGTGCTTCTTATGGAGGTCACTTGGCCAATTGGCTTCAAGCCACTACCACACATTTTAAATGTTTAATTGCGCATGCTGGACTCGTCAATTCTGAGGTTCAATGGGGAACTTCAGATGTAATTTGGGGGCGTGAATTGATGAATGGGGGTGCGCCATGGGTACCTACAAAAACTTGGAAAGAGCAAAACCCAATGCGTTTTGCCGCTAATTTCAAAACGCCGATGCTTTTAACCGTTGGCGAAAATGATTTTCGCGTTCCCATCAATAATACCTTAGAAAACTGGAGCATTCATCAGCGCCTAAAAATCCCGAGCAAATTGATTGTTTTCCCGGGCGAAAATCATTGGATTTTAAACCCAGAAAATTCTAAGTTTCATTATCAGGAAGTTGGCAATTGGTTGAGCACTTATTTAAAATAATTTCCCTAGCTTCTAAACTTTTAAAATTTAGTCAAGCTGAACCATAGTGCCTTTTTTTATTGATTCATCGCAAGCAAAAGCGATTCGGAGGCTGTTTACGGCATCATCTAGGTGATCCTTTAAATCTACGTTTTCTTGAATAGCTTGAAGGAAATATAATTGTTCGCGATCACATAATTCCTGATGATTGGGTTCATCGGTTAGGTTCACCCATTCGTCATCACGGCTAAATTCATTGTTGGCATCTAAGTTGGCCCAATGAACGCGTAGGGATTCTGTTTTCGTATGTGCTTCAATCGAAGATGATTTTCCTTCACCTCCAGCATCTTTGGCCACAATGGAGACAGAACCTTTGGGACCAAATACATCTTTAACAAAATAGGCAGTTTGGGAAATCATAGGGCCCCAACCCGCCTCGTACCAACCTACGGATCCATCCTCAAAATAAATTTGAAGTTGGCCATAATTATAATTACCTGCAGGAATATCTTCCGTCATTCTAGCGCCGATCGCCGAAACACGAACAGGTTTTGACCGGGTCATTTGACACATGACATCTATATAATGAACTCCACAATCCACGATGGGGCTTAAGCTCTTCATTAAATTACGATGAACATCCCACATATATCCGTGGCTTTGTTGGTTTAAATTCATCCGCATCACCAATGGTTTCCCTAGATTTTTAGTGATTTCAATGAATTTAATCCAAGAAGGATGGTGGCGTAAAATATAACCGACCACTAATTTTTTACCTGATTTCAACACGGCCTTAGCTACATTTTCTGCTCCTGCTAATGAATCTGCGATGGGTTTTTCTAAAAACACATGGCAACCGGCCTCCAAAGCTGCCACAGAATAGGCCTCATGAGTATCTGGATAAGTGGAAATGCATACCGCATCTGGTTTTGTTTCCTGAAGCGCTGCATAATAATCGGAATACAATGCTTGGCCACCTCCTAATTCTTGGTTTAATTTTTCCTTGCTTACGCCCGTGGAAACTAGCCCACATATTTCAAATCCCGGAATGCTGTGGTAGGCCTTTGCATGGGAAGCACCCATATTTCCACAGCCTACGACCAATACACGAATATTTTTTGATTCAGTCATTTTAATATTTTTTATCAATGAAATTAAAGAGAATGATTAGAATTCACATCTTTTATGAATATCTATTCTTGAAATTAATAAAAAATTCAAAAATAGTTTATTGTATCAATAATATACATTAACTTTAAACATTATGTTGTAGAGTTTAGAACATTTTGATGAAGTAAATTGGAGAATACATAAAAATCCTGGCCATTGACCAGGATTTTTTTATTTAATAAATTTCAAGTTTTACGTGACAAAATTTATATTTAAATCGATTCTACAAAAAAGCCATTTTATGGATTAATCCCCCCCCCTTAAACTAGGATAGTTTAGGGTCTTCAATACAATCAATTAACGTAAGATTTAATATTCCTGCGAAAGTGGATGGATCATTAATTCATCGATCACGACATGCGCTGGCTGGTTCATGATGTAATAAATACTGTCGGCCATATCCTCACAAGATAGCCAATCTTTGTGTGAATCGGATCCTTGGGGTTCTGTGTGAAACATCGTGTCAACTAAGCCTGAATATACGGTCGACACTTTTATGCCATTTTTTCTGACTTCTTTTCTTAATGCTTCCGTAAATGCATGCTGGGCATATTTTGATGAGCAATACAAGGCTCCCCCATCGAAAACTCGTTTCGCCACATCGGACGCCACTGAAATAATATGTCCTCTTTTTGCCTCCTTCATGAATGGCAATACGGCTTTTGAAAACAAAAAAGTCCCTTTAACATTGGTGTCAAAAATAGTATCCCAAGATTGGCTTGAAAAAGACTCTGTGGGACCAAAAGTCCCTGTACCCGCATTATTGATTAAAAAATCGATTTTTTGAAAAGTATTCGCCGTTTTGTCGATAGTTTGTTGGACAAATGCTTCATCCGAAACATCACCCACAAAATACAAGGGTCTATGGCCTATTTCCGTTATTTCGGCTGCCAAATCTTTTAATTCACCTTGACTTCTGGCGACGATGGATAATTGGAAATTATTTTTTGCTAACAAAAGAGCTAGCGCTCGTCCTATTCCTTTGCTGGCTCCTGTGATGATGGCGGTTTTTATCTGAGGTTGCATTTTCTTATTGGATTGTTATGTTGTATAAATTTATTGTTTTATTATTTTATTATCCGCTATAATTTCAATAAATGATTTAATTCAGAAAATTGATTTAAATTTTAAAATATAATTAATTGTAATATTTTTTTATTAATTTAAATAATTCCAATAAAATAAATCTAAAGCCATGAAAAAAGTCATTGACATATTGGCCAAAAAAGGGTCTAACGTAATTTCAGTTTCTCCTGAAGCAAAAATCATTTCAGCCTTGCAGATTATGCAGGAGAAGAATATAGGTTCTGTTGTGGTCATAGATCAGGGTAAATATGCGGGTATTTTGACCGAACGTGATTACGCTAGAAAAGTTGTTTTATTAGACAAGAACTCTTCCGATACTTCGGTCGCCGAAATTATGACGACAGATTTGCCTTTGATCGATCGAACCACCAGCCTTGAATCTTGCATGGTCATCATGTCAGAAAAAAATATCCGATATTTACCAGTAGTTGAGCAGGGTGAATTAATGGGAATTATTTCAATCAATGATTTAATTCGATCCACGATTCAAAATCATTTGGAAACGATTGAGCATCTTAAAAATTACATCCACACCTAAATGAGCGATAACATTAACGCTAAACAGATTTGTTTTTTAATAAATCCTCTAAAGAATACAACTAATATTAAATCATATTACGAATGGGTTTTGGCTGAAGCAGCTGAAAAAAGGCCTACAGGGTCCATTCATTTATTTCATCTACAATGGCCTGTCGACTTACAAAATTTTGATGAAGTTTGGGTCATGGGGGGCGATGGTACCTTTAATTATTTTGTGAATAAATATCCTGATTGTTCCATTCCTATTGGTTTATTTGAAGGTGGGACTGGCAATGATTTTCATTGGAAAGTTTTTGGAAAAATTTCAAAAAAAGAACATTTGGACCATATTTTGAATGGTCATACAGCGAGTTACGATGCTGGACAGGTTAATGACATGATTTTTTTAAATGGGGTGGGGATTGGTATTGAAGGGGATGTGTTGAAATCGATGCGGGCCATTCGATTTTTGGGTGGTGCTTTAGGGTATTATTTGGCGGCGATACCCCAACTATTCAAGTTCAAATCATACGAGATTACCTTTGATCGCGAAGGAAAAACAATAGCTAAGAAAGTATTTTTGTGCATGATTTTTAATTCCTCCAGAGCAGGTGGTGGATTCCATTTTTTCCCCATGGCTTCCATTCAAGATGGCGTATTGGATATGATGTTATGCAATCCCATAGCCGTCATTAAGCGTCTTTTCTATATGCCATTAATTCAAAAAGGCATGCATGTGAACTATTCTTTTTTGGAATTCTCCACCCTACAATCTACGAAAATTCAATGCAATCGAGTTTTATGTGCCAGTGTGGATGGCGAAGATTTAACGTCTAATACTTTTGATTTTAAAATTCTTCCTGCTAAATTCAAGTATATTGTCCCAAATTAATCGCATAAATTTCAAATACATGATTCGTAAAAGTTTATTTTTAATTCTTTTGTCTACCATTTCTTGGGTAGCTAATTCTCAGGATCTCGATAAGAAAAAAGCCATCGCTCGCATTACTAAATTGGAATCAACCTATGGCCAAATCGCTCAAAAAATATGGGGTTTTGCAGAAGTAGGCTACAAGGAAAAGCAGAGTTCATTATTGCTTCAGGAAACATTAAAACAAGCAGGATTTACCATCGAGGCAGGTGTGGCTGATATACCAACTGCCTTTGTTGCCACTTTTGGTCAGGGGAAACCAGTCATTGGAATCATGGCAGAATATGATGCTTTGCCTGGTTTATCACAGGATACGATCCCGGTAAAACGCTCTTTAGGAGGCAATTCAGGACATGCTTGCGGCCATCATTTATTTGGCACAGGTTCTGTGGCTGCGGCCATTGCGGTCAAAGATTGGATGAAAGAAACAGGTCAAAAAGGTACCATTAAATTGTATGGCTGTCCGGCTGAGGAAGGTGGTGCGGGCAAAGTTTACATGGTCCGAGCAGGTTTATTTGCGCAGGCGGATGTCATGTTGCACTGGCATCCCAACGATGAAAATACCGTGGCGGCTTCTTCTTCGTTGGCCAATAAAGCAGGAAAATTTCGTTTTTATGGCTTATCGTCTCATGCGGCAGCCTCACCCGAAAGGGGACGTTCTGCCTTAGATGCTGTGGAGGCGATGGATTATATGGTCAATATGATGCGTGAACATGTACCTGCGTCCACAAGAATTCATTATGTCATCACGAATGGTGGGAAGGCACCTAATATTGTGCCAGATTTTGCAGAGGTATATTATTACATTCGCTCTCCCAGTCGAAACATTGTTTTTGACGTTTGGGACCGAGTTGAAAAGGCCGCTGAAGGAGCTGCCTTAGGTACAGGAACTAAATTTGAAGTGGAACTGATCAGCGGAGTGTACGAAATTTTACCCAATGAACATTTAGCGGAAGTCATGGCAGCTAATTTAAGGACGGTTGGCGGCTATACTCTTTCTCCCACAGAAACGGCCTTTGCGAAGCAACTCCAACAAACCCCTGGGATGGAACCTATGGATTTAAATACAACCAATCAAGTATTTTTAAATCGGCCTGATCCGAGTTCCGGTGGGTCTACGGATGTGGGTGATGTGTCATGGGTGGTGCCAACCATCGGCTTGGGAACAGCCACTTGGGTGCCGGGGACCTCAGCACATAGTTGGCAAGCCGTCGCCTCCGGCGGAACCAGCATAGGCCGAAAAGGAATGATGGTCGCAGCAAAAACGATTGCTTTAACGGCTATTGACCTATTCAAAAATCCCAAAATGATTCAAGAAGCGACGGAGGAATGGACTAAAAAGCGAGGCGTGGATTTCCAATATAAGTCCCTGTTGGGAAACCGGAAGCCAGCTTTAAATTATCGGGATAATTAAGCTAAAGGATTGATTATTTATTGGTATTTTCTGATTGTAGAAAAAATATTTTCACCTCTTTTTTGGGTGCACTTTTTCATTTTAAGAAATTATTAAAAAACATATATACGCTACCGTCACGATTATTTTGTAACGTTATTTTTATTATATTTAAAAATTAGTTTCTTTAAGAATTTAAATCTATTAAGTGGTTAATAATTTATAGTTCTAAAACTCACCTATTTAAAATAATATTCGATGAAATCTGTCATTGCATTATTGTTATTTCTACCATTTTTTGCTGTTTCTCAAAATGCTGATTCAAAAGATTTAGAGCAAGGCAATTTTTTCATTTCGCATTACAAAAGAGATTTTCTGCGGTCCTCGTTTGGCAATTATGTGGTTATGCAAGATAAGGAAGGGGTCATTTATGTAGGCAACGTTAGAAATGGGTTAATCGAATTTGACGGACAAAGAGTTAGGCGGGTATTACAGAATGGAAAGCCAATGAGTGCTTTTGTACGTGACGCTGAAACAGATTCAAAAAATACGATTTACTTGGGTTTTGCGGGAGTCAATTTCGGGTATTTGCAAAAAAACAAATTTGGTCAAAATGAGTATATCTCCCTTTCCGATCAATTGCCCAAGAAGGATGAGGTTACATCCACTTTTTGGGGTTTAGTCATTCATCATGATACGGTATTTTTTCAAACAGAAAATGCGGTTTATTTATTTAAGGATAAGAAGTATTTACGATCGTATAAGTTTAAGGATGATGTACATATTATTTCAGGTTCACCGGATGGAGTTTATTTAAGGGTTTGGGGGAGGGGTTTATTTAAGTATGCTGCTAAAGATGGATTTTCGGTCATAAAAGGCTCAGAAAAGCTGTTTGCTCAAAATCGGATCGAGGCAAATTACCAATTGGACAACGGGGATCACCTCTTGGTTTCTCGAAACATCGGATTAATTAGGATGACGAAGAAAGGCGAATTTTTGCCTGTGAATAATCCATATGCCAACAAATACGTCATGGAAGGTAAGTCATATATTAACGATAAGGTCATGCGAAATGGCAAAATTGCCATCATTACTAATGATAAGGGTATTTTATTTCTAAATCAAGATTTAAGCACCAATGCAGAGGTTGGCTTGAGTTCAGGTTTACCTCAAACAGGCTTAGGATTCGTGATGCAAGACCGAGTGGGGGATATTTGGGGGGCAAATTCAGGGGCCACTAAAATCTCTTTTGACCCTTCTTTGACCAATTTTTCATCATTAAACGGAATTGAAGGTGGAGTTTCTGATATCCTAAGGCACAAGGGAAAATTAATCATTCGAACGGGAAAAGATTTGTTCCAGTTTGTTCCTAAAAAGTCGATTACTGAAACTTCGGTGTTTAAGTCTTTGGATGTTAAAGAGCAAGGGGGCTCGTTGAGTTTATTTGATGATCAAATTGTCAGTACAGATAATTATTCGATAAACGCTGTTTTAAATGGGAAGAAGATTAAAATTTCAAATACGTATCGAAGCGAAAATTCAATTCAATCTAAACTAAATCCCTCTTTATTATTTAGTAGTAATACCGCCTATGGTCTATTGTTACATCAATTTAATGGTAAGGTCTGGAAGCAAATTAAAATAATAGGGGGTGAAAAATATAGTGGGAACAACTTAAAAGAAACAGAGCCTGGTAAAATCATATTTACTACTAGGAAGGGGATTATAGAATTCATTTACGATGCTAATGGGCAGGGAACTTTTATTAATTTAAAACAAGATAAATCATTCTCTAAAACCAAACAGCTCAATAACCTTTTTTATTTAAATGATGAATTATTAGTTTCAGTTGATTCAACTTTTAAGGTTTTTGTTGTCGATTCCAAAGCTCAAAAATTAAGATATTCAGGCTTCAGTTTAGATGAAATGGTTTCGGGTGAACTATGGAAATACACCTATAATAAAGAGGCAGGATATGGTTGGTTAGTCTGTAAAAAAGGATTATTTAAAACGTATTTTGACTTAAAAAAAGGATTTACTTTTAAAAAATATCCTTTTTACAAAGTGGATTTAGATGAATTAAGTTATAGAGTTTTACCGGAGGGAAGTGGAGATAATGAGGTGATTTGGTTTGGTTCGCAGGAGAACAAATTGTATCGCTACCTTCCTGCTTTGGCTTTAAAGGAGCCAGCCCAACAATTTAAAGCGTTAATTCGATCTATTTCTTCCAATGGCGAACCTGTTCCTATTGTGCCTGAAACTCTTCCTTTTTCTCAAAACAATCTGGTGTTTGAAGTAGCCTATCCTTTATATGGAACAGAGAACAAGACAACTTTTAGTTATTGGCTCGAAAATCAGGATGATACATGGAGTGAATATATCAAAGATTTCAAAAAGGAATACACCAATTTAAGTGAAGGCTCTTATACCTTTCATGTTAGAGCTATGGATGCATCTGGTCATGCAAGTGATGAAACTAGCGTCAAATTTAAAATTTCTCCACCCTGGTACAGGACTATTTTTGCCTACCTGGTTTACCTGGGATTGTTAGTCTATCTGTTTATTTTATTTGGAAAATACCAAGCCAAAAAATCAAGAGGCAAAGCAGAAGATGAGCGCAGAATAGCTGAATTAGAGGCGGCTAAGGATCTGCAAAATAGAATGTTGCCTAAAACCTTGCCAAAGGTGGACGGCTTA
>CAMDRO010000040.1 GCA_945906795.1 Spirosoma fluviale | reverse complement strand
TATCGCAATGAGCGTCGTATCGAAATGGCCTTCGAGGAACAACGTTATCATGACGCGCGTCGTTGGATGATTGCTTCGAGTACTCTAGGTAATAAAGTCCAAATCATCAATGTGATTGGTACCTTGAAAGCAGGAAAAACGGTTACGCTTTATAAATATGATCCTACTAGCTACGATTATCAATATAAGGTAGTAGCGATGGATCCAGGTAAAGAAAACCGCGCTTGGGCAGATAAGATGTTTTTCTTGCCTATCCACCGTGATGAAATGAACCGTAACAAAAACTTGGTTCAGAATCCTGGATATTAATCCAAATTAATTTTAAAGGAAATGGGGAAGTTTAACGACTTTCCCATTTCCTTTTTTTATTTTTAGCATAAAAATATTTCGTGCCAAAATACTACCTATTATTTTCTTTATTCATTGTTTTTGGATGTCAAAAATCCAAAAAATCGGTGGAGGCTTCCGAACCTCAATTGTTTTCCTTGTTAAGTCCGGAGAAAACCCAAGTTAATTTTCAAAACAATATTCAAGAAGGTTTAAATACCAATGTCCTCATGTATGAATATTTTTACAATGGGGGTGGTGTCGCTACAGGTGATTTGAATGGAGATGGGAAAGAAGACATGTACTTTTCAAGTAACATGGAGGCGAATCATTTGTATATCAATGAAGGAAATTTAAAATTTAAGGAGGTGGCCCAACAGGCTGGCGTGGCAGGACGTTCAGGTCCCTGGAAAACTGGGGTCAGTTTTGTGGATATTAATGGAGATCATAAATTAGACATTTACCTCTGCTATTCTGGAAATTTGCCGCCTGATAAAAAAAGAAATCAATTGTTTATCAATCAAGGGAATGATGCTTCGGGTATTCCCATATTTAAAGATGAGGCAGCTAACTATGGATTAGATAGTCCTTCTAATAGTACACATGCCGTATTTTTCGACTATGATCGAGACCAAGATCTTGACATGATTTTAGTGAACCACAATCCAAAATCCTTGCCAGTTTTGGACGAATCCAGTACCGCCGATTTATTAAACAAACCTGATGAAAATTCAGGCATACAGTTTTTTGTCAATCCAGGCCAAGGAGGAAAATTCATCAATCAAACAAAAGCGTTAGGAATTCAGAGTTCCACCCTTTCTTATGGCTTAGCCGTGGGAATTTCAGATGTCAATCAAGACGGTTGGCCTGATTTTTATGTGTCCAACGATTACACCATACCCGATTTTCTCTATATCAATCAAGCAGGTAAATCATTCATCAATACGATTAATTCGAGCATCGGTCATATATCCCACTTTTCTATGGGGAATGATATTGCAGATGTCAACAACGATCTACTACCCGATATTTTTACGCTTGACATGTTGCCAGAAGATAATTTGAGGCAAAAGCTGTTGATGTCTCCTGATAATTATGAAAAGTATGATTTCAATGTAAAAGTGGGTTTTGGGCATCAAATTATGCGCAATATGCTGCAGTTAAATCTTGGAAATAATGCTTCAGGTGCAACTATGTTTTCCGAGGTGGGCCAATTGGCCGGAATATCCAACACGGACTGGAGTTGGAGTGCGCTGTTTGCTGACTACGATAATGATGGTTGGAAAGATCTTTTTGTGTCCAATGGATATTTGAGGGATTATACCAATTTAGACTTCCTGAAGTACATGGGAGATTATGTTCAAAATAATCAAAATTCGATTCAAAGGGAGAATGTCTTAGAACTTGTGCAAAAAATACCTGCGTCCAATGTATCCAATTATATTTTTAAAAATAAAAAGGATGCCACGTTTAAAAATGTAACGGCCGATTGGGGTTTAGATATGCCGACCAATAGCAATGGTGCGGCTTATGCGGATTTAGATGGGGATGGAGATTTGGAGCTAATCGTGAACAATATTAATAAACCAGCTTCGATTTATGAGAATAAAAGCAATGAAGTTTATAAAGAAAATAAGTCAATTTCGGTTGACTTACACGGTCTAGGCGAAAATACTCAAGGTGCCGGTGCCAGCGTAAGCGTGTTTCAAAATGGCCAGGCCCAACTCGTTTATGCCAATATGTATCGGGGCTATCAATCCAGTATGAGCCCACGTTTGCATGTAGGATTAGGCAATTTGGCCAAAATCGATTCGGTTAAAGTGCTTTGGAATTCGGGTAAATCCCAAACAATTAAGGGCATTAAAGAAGTTAAAAACATGTCATTTTTTGAGAAAGATGCTAAGCTAATTCAACCGAAAGGATTTGAAAATAAATCGTTTTTTGCTCGATTAGCACCACTAATTCAAACTTCTGGTGCTAATCAGGTAAATGATTTTAAGCGTCAAACTCAATTAGTCAATCCATTGTCATTCGTCGGACCCGTTTTAAAATCTTCCGATGTCAATAAGGACGGTCTTTCCGATATTTTTGTAGGCGCTTCTCAGGGGAATCCTGCCCATGTATTTCTCCAACAAAAAGGAGGTCAATTTCGACCTGTTGGCATTTCTGGCTCTGAGGGATTTGAAGATTCAGATGCCTTATTTGTGGACATTGATTTGGATGGAGATGTAGATTTATTTGTAGCGAGTGGTGGTTATGCAAATTTAGAACCTAATTCAAGCTACTTGCAAGATCGGATTTTTATCAATGATGGGAAGGGCATTTTTTCTCTATCCAAAAACAAATTACCTCTTCCTGCTAGCTCTCATTCTTGTGTCACTCAGATTGATTTAAATGGGGATAAATTACCTGATCTTTTTGTGGGCGCTCGTGTCGTTCCTGGTCAATATCCTGTTATTCCTCAGAGCCAGTTATTATTAAATCAAGGCGGTGGAAGATTTCTCGATGTGAGCAAAAACTATCCAGAGCTTCAATCCATTGGCATGGTCACAGATGCGGACTTTAAGGATTTAAATGGAGATTCTAAGCCTGAATTAGTGATTGTTGGCGAGTTTATGCCTTTACAGATTTTCAATTTTGAGCAAGGGAAAGCTAAGAATGTGACTGCTTCATTTTTTGACGAATCGCCATCGGGACTTTGGAATACGATGATCATTGAAGATTTGAATCAGGATGGGAAGCTTGAAATATTGGTTGGCAACCAAGGATTAAATTCTCAATATAAGGCCTCTGTGTCAGAACCCATGGAGTTATATGTGAAGGATTTTGACTCGAATGGATCTGTCGAGCCGATTCTAACCACCTATGTAAAAGGGATTAAAGTACCTTTTTTAACAAGGGATGAATTATTGGAGCAGATTTCATTGATGCGTCCTCGATTTACAGATTATCAAAGTTTTGCAGAGGCAAAGCTCTCCGATATTTTTACTGAAGATGAACTTAAGGATGCTAAAATTTACAAAGCCACTGAATTAAAAACATCATTATTTAGTCTAAACGCTGAAGGTAAATATGAGTCTAAATCTTTACCTTCAATCGTGCAGTCTTCACCCATTTTTGCTTTTCAAATCGCAGATGTGAATGGGGATGGTCATTTGGACGTGGTCATGGTTGGGAATATGAATCATGCAAAATTGCGGATAGGTAAAATGGATGCTAATTATGGACTTTTGTTGCTGGGTGATAGCCATTTGAACTTTAATACTGTAGCGCAAAAAAAGAGCGGATTTTGGCTGAAAGGGGATGTGCGATCGATGTTGAAAGTTGACGATCAATGGTTTTTTGGCATTAATTCGTTGGGTGTGGAGTCTTATAAACTACAGAAATGATGCGGAAAATTTTAATTATTACGATAGGTTTGTGCGCTATTTTTTCTTGTAAAACAGAAAATAAAAAAGTAGATTTTTCCGGTAGGGAGATTGATAAAGTGCTAGGTGAAATGACGGAGTTGATGATTCATGATGTCACAAATCCCCCATTGGCCATGCGATTTTTTTCATATACTTGCTTAGCTGGATATCAGGTTATTTCGGCCCATGATTCCACCCTACCTCGTATTTCGGAACATTTAAATGGATATCCAACCTTTGAGAAAATCGATTTTACGAATTCGGATCCTAATTTAGCAGCGATCATTGCCATGATGGAAGTTTCTAAGAAAATCCAACCTTCAGGAAAGCGGATGGAACTTTGGGAAAATAATTATTTGGATTCATGTAAATCGATTGGCTTATCTTCTGAGGTGATCAAAAATTCTAAGGCTATTGGCGCATTAGTGGCCAAGAATATTTTAGGTTACGCAAAGGCCGACCGATATAATACCTTGTCTAACTTTCCAAGATACACCCCTGATAAGAAAGAAGGATATTGGTATCCAACTCCACCGGGGTACTTCCCGGCCGTTGAGCCCTATTTTTCTAAAATCAGAAATTATTCTTTATCTGAATCTGAAGTTTCAGAATTTGACATTGAAGTCCCTGCAGCCTATTCTGTTGATCAGCGTTCCGGATTTTATACCTTGGCAAACCAAGTATATTTGGCGGGTAAAAAGCAAGATGAGCAGAAAATTGCTGCTTTTTGGGATTGCAACCCGTTTGCATTATCGTCCAATGGCCATTTACTAATTGCCATGAAAAAGATTTCTCCTGGGGCACACTGGATGGGCATTTCTGCGATTGCCTGCGCCAAGAAAAAATTGGATTTTGGGCGTAGCTTGTTGGTGCGCACCGTATTATCCCTTAGTATGCAAGATGCCTTTTGGGTTTGTTGGCGCGAGAAATACCACAGTAACCGCATCCGTCCTGAAACAGCCATCAGAAAATTAATTGACCCTACTTGGAAGCCATTTTTGCAGACTCCTCCATTTCCGGAATATCCTAGTGGCCATTCAACGGTCTCATCTACTGCAGCAGTGATATTAACCCATTTCATAGGAGAAAATTTTTCTTATTTAGATACGGTGGAAACAAGATATGGAATCGAGGCTCGACCCTTTCAATCTTTTCATCAAGCGGCTGAGGAAGCTAGTATTTCGCGTTTTTATGGAGGAATTCATTTTATGGATGGAATCACTTCGGGCCAATCACAAGGAAAAAAATTAGGAAACCATATACTTAAAAAACTAAACTTACTATGAAAAAATTAGGACTGCTTTTATTGTTTGTCTCCACCAGTTTAATGGGGCAAAAAGCTTCGAAAGAAAATTGGATTTCCATGTTTAATGGGAAGGATTTAACAGGTTGGACACCTAAAATTAGAAACTATGCTTCTGGTGAAAACTTTGGAAACACCTTTCGTGTGGAAGATGGCAAACTAGTTGTGAGGTATGATGGCTATGACTCATTCAATGAGCGATTTGGTCATATTTTTTACAAAGACAAGTTCAGCTATTATCGCATACGATTAAATTACCGATTTGTAGGAGATCAGGCCATCAATGGGCCTGGTTGGGCCACACGAAATAGTGGAATTATGATTCATGGCCAGGCTCCTCAAACGATGGGGAAAAGCCAGGATTTTCCGGTTTCGATCGAGGTCCAATTGTTGGGTGGAAATGGTAAGGACAAACGAACAACTTGTAATTTATGTACCCCGGGAACGAATGTTGAAATGAATGGGAAATTATTTACGCCACATTGCATCAATTCCACTTCAGAAACCTATCATGGCGATCAATGGGTGAAGGCAGAAGTATATGTGTTGGGCGATTCTTTGGTGCAACATTTCATCAATGAACAATCTGTTTTATCGTATCAAAAACCTCAAATTGGCGGGGGTAATGTGAGTGGACAGGATGTTGTTTTTGGCACGAAGGGACAGTTGTTGACCGAAGGTTACATCTCCCTACAAAGTGAAAGCCATCCTGTCGAGTTTAAAAATATAGAAATTTTAAATTTAGAGGGCTGCATGGATCCGCTAGCCTTGAATTATAAAACCTATTTTATTAAATCAAAACCGAGCGATTGTACGTTCAAAAAGAAACGCAAATAATTTAAGTCTGTCAATAAAATTTCAAATAAGGCTTTTAGGAATTTACCTAAAGGCCTTATTTGTTTTTATTGTTTAGGATTCTACCGATGTCATTAGCTTTGCTTAACTCATCTTTAAGTTTATCATAACTTCCAGCCTGCATTAAGCCTTTATAATGAAGCAGGGTCTTGATATATTCATCTAACACGTCTAATAAATTTTCTTGGTTTTGGTGAAAGATCTGGCTCCACGTTTCTGGAGAAGATTTGGCTAATCGGACAGTCGACTCAAATCCCGTAGACGCTAGCTCAAAAATTCTTTTTTCATCCTTTTCTTTTTCCAAAACGGTATTCGCCAGAGCAAAGGAACAGATATGAGAAATATGTGAAATATAGGCTGTATGAACATCGTGGCCGATGGAATCCATGTAAATTAATTGCATGTGTAGGCCATTAACATACAAGTCTTCGATGGTTTGAACCGCTGAATCTGAACTTAATTCTTTATCGCATATCACGCAGGTTTTACTTTTAAAAAGTCCTAGTACAGCCGCTTCTGGACCCGAAAATTCGGTTCCGGCCATGGGGTGTGTGGACACAAATTGGGCTCGTTTTGGATGATTTTTTAAGGCTTCGAATACGGGACCTTTTGTTGAGCCCACCTCAATGATTAATTGATGAGGTTTTAAATGGTCCAAAATTTGGGGAATAATACTGACTAACACATCGACTGGGGTTGATGTGATGAAAACATCTACTTCATTTAATGCATTTTCCCAAGTCATTACTCGGTCAACTAATCGGAGCGAAAGGGCCTTTGATTGATGCTCAGGATTGGTGTCGATACCGATGATTTCAGAAGCCCATCCACTTTCGCGAAGTCCTAATGCGATGGAACCGCCAATTAACCCAATCCCGATAATGCCTACCTTTTGTTTAGATTCCATTTGATTTTGATTTAATGCGCTGAATGACTTCTTTAAAAATTTCTTCTTTGGCACATAATGATATACGGATATACTCATTTCCTTGGGAGCCAAATATTCCTCCAGGTGTAATGAAAACTGCATTTTCAATTAATATTTGATCCGACAATTCATAGCCGGAGCTAAAATTATTATGTGTTTTGGCCCATACAAACATACCTGATTGCGCTTTATCATAGGTGCATGCTAACAAATCAAGTAATTCAAAAACTAGTTTTTGGCGTGACTTGTAAATTACATTTTGTTGCTCAAACCATGCATGATCCGCCGAAAGAGCTTCTACTGCTGCCAATTGTAATGGCAAAAACATGCCTGAATCCATGTTCGATTTAAACTTTAAAACCGGATTTAAAAATTCTGATTTGCCTAAAAGGGCACCTATTCTCCAGCCCGCCATATTATGGGATTTAGATAAGGAATTTAATTCAATGCCTACCTCCATCATGCCGGGAATAGATAAAATAGACATCGGTTTTTCATTTAATATAAAGCTATAAGGGTTATCATTCACGATTAATATGGAATGTTTTAACGCGAATTTTTTCAATCCTACAAAAAATGCATGATTCGCTTTTGCTCCTGTGGGCATGTGTGGATAATTTACCCACATGATTTTTACTTTGGACAAATCCCTTACTTCAAGTGCGTCCAAATCAGGAAGCCAGCCCGTTTTTTCTGATAATTCGTAGGGTAGAACTTTTGCTCCCGCTAACGAACAGGCCGCTTGATACGTAGGATATCCTGGATTTGGAATCAATGTTTCGTCCCCAGCCTCTAAATAAGCCATGGCGATGTGCATAATTCCCTCTTTGGATCCCATTAAAGGAAGAACTTCTGAAGCTGGATTTAATTCTACCTGGTAATGAGTGGCATAAAAATCAGCAAAAGCCTTCCTTAAAGCGGGTATTCCCTGATATCCTTGGTAGGCATGGTGATCTGGATTTGCAGCAGCAGCCGTTAGGGCGTCAATCGTTTTTTGCGAAGGCGCTAAATCGGGACTACCAATGCCAATATTAATGACTGGAATTCCCTCTGCTTTAAATTGGGCGATCTGTTTTAATTTGGTTGAAAAATAGTATTCTTCAACGGTATTTAACCTAGATGCGGTGGATATATGTACGCTCATAAAACAAAAAAACCGACGATGGGCCGGTTGTTAGTAAGTTATATTTAAAACCTATGTAACCGGCTATGCGCAATGGAAATACCCTGCGTAATAATATCCGATGTAATAAGTTTTGTTTTCAAAATTCATGCCCCAAAGGTATAAAAAAAATGTTTTTAAGCAAATTAAATCAAAAAAGGCCTTTTAAATGAGTCACAATTAGATTTGACTCATATCCTTTTGAAAGGGCAAAAGCATAACACTTTTGATATTTTTGTTGCTTGGTACCCGCCTTTAATTCCGCCTTTTTCTTTTGCAATATGTGTGCCAATTGGTCTAAGTAATCCGCATGCTCTATGCCATTCCAAGCATTACTAAGCATTGATTCAGGAATCCCTCTTTTTTTTAATTCAAACATTATTTTATTTCGACCCCAATGTTTTTGATTGAATTTTGATCGAACATACAATTCGACAAAGCGCGCTTCATTCAAATAATTATTTTCGGAAAGCCAGCTTAGGTAGTCGGCATGGTCCGACTCGTCCAGAAGCAAAGACTTCATTTTTTGTTTGATTTCAGAGACGCAGCGTTCTTGGTAGGCGCAATAACGAGCCAATTGATTTAATACCTTGCTGTCCATGCAGGGGAAAAATTAAGATTCAAATTCTTCGACGTGTTCTAGGTTGAACAGTTCGTTCAAAATATCAACCATTTTCTCAGATTCACCTCTTTTGCAAGCTGCTTTTAGGTGAAGGATGGGTTGCTTCATGATTTTTTGGACCAAGTTCGCTGTGATTTTCTCCAGCTTTTCTATTTCATCCTTATTCAATCCTTTGATATGTCGGTTGATTTCTTCCTTCCGGATACTTTCAAGCGCACTTTTTAATTTATGGATGGTAGGAGAAACTTCCATTTCCTTGGACCAATCATTGAAACTAACAATGCTTTCCTCGATGATCACACGGACATCTGGCACGGAGGCCATTCGGGCAGCTAAAGCTTCATCAGCCCGTTCTTTTAATGAGTCAATGTTATAAAGTAAGATTCCTGGATTCTTTTCTATTCCGTCCTCTATGCTGCGAGGCACCGATAAGTCGATAAAGTATTTAAAGGAAAGTACTTGAAGTTTTTTTATTTCATCTAGGGTAATGATCGGGTTTTCCGTTCGAACCGATGAAATAATAATATCTGCTTTTGAAATTTCTTCCCACAAATCAGAAAAAGGAGCTACTCGAAAAGGCATTCCTTGGGCAATTTTCTCCGCTTTTTCTTGCGTACGATTCATGACGGTGAATTCAGCAAAATCTTTTTCCTCCATGTTTTTACAAACATCCAAACCGATTTCACCCAAACCTAAAATCAAAACTTTGGGCTGCAGTATCGCTTGGGAAAGCTCTTCTGCCAAGGCTACTGTGGCGTAAGAAACAGAAGCTGCCCCATCTCTAAAGGAAGTTTCTTGGGCTACCCGCTTATTGGAATAAAAGATGGTATGCATCAAACGATGCAAATAGGGTCCTGCTAAATTTAAATCAGCGGCCAATTGATAGGCTTTTTTAATCTGATTTGGAATTTGTAAGTCGCCTACTACCTTGGATTGCAAACCTGTTGCTACCTCAAAAAGGTACCTCAACGAATCCTCGGTTTCATTACGGTGTTTAAAGTAATTTAGGAATTCAGGATTTACTTGTATTCCTTTCTCAATTAATAATGCTTTGACTAAATCTTCTGAAATGTTTACTGGGGTCGTATAATATAACTCCGTGCGATTGCAGGTCGATACAATTAATAATTCACTTAAGCCAAAAAGGTCTTTGCACTTGATCGCAAACGCCTTGCTTTCTTCCTCATTCAAAGCCACCATTTCACGAATGGTGAGCGGGGCTGTCCGATGAGAAATACTGACTGACTTAAATGGTATGATCATTCTTATTAAATCGTAAAATTAATTTACAAAAGTACGACGCAAATAGTTAATTTGTATCCTTATTTAGAAGAAAATCGTAATTTTATTGATAAATATAAATTAAAGTAAGATGTTCAAAAATAAAACAGTTTTCATTACAGGTGCTTCTAGGGGAATCGGGTTGGAAATCGCCAAAAAACTTGCTTCTGAGGGAGCAAACATTGTCATTGCCGCAAAAACGGCTGAGCCTCATCCTAAACTAGCGGGGACCATTTACAGCGCTGCCTCAGAAATAGAAGCATTAGGAGGAAAGGCTTTGCCTTGCATGGTCGACATTCGTGACGAAAATCAGGTTTTATCGGCGGTTAAAAAAGCAGTGGAAACGTTTGGTGGGATTGATATTTTGATCAATAATGCATCGGCTATACAATTGACGGGTACCCTGAGAACCGAAATGAAAAAGTATGATTTGATGCATCAAGTAAATGTCCGAGGAACATTTTTATGTGCACAGGCATGCTTGCCTTATTTATTGAAATCTGAAAACCCTCATGTGTTAACGCTTTCGCCCCCTTTAAATGTGGAGGCTCGTTGGTTTGAAAACCACGTAGCTTATTCCATGGCCAAATTTGGAATGTCCTTATGTACGCTGGGGATGGCTGCTGAATTTAAAGGGAAAGTTGCATTTAATGCGCTTTGGCCAAAAACGATTATTGCCACTGCGGCGATCGAATTTGCGATTGGAAATGCGGACATGATGCAATTAGGAAGAAAAGCAAGTATCATGGCTGATGCTGCCGCCGCGATTTTAAATCGAGATGCTAAAAAAGTTACAGGAAATTTTTACATCGATGAAGAAGTATTACGAGAAGAAGGGATTGTGAATTTTGACGCATACCGAGTAAATCCTGCGACGAGAGAAGACCAATTAATTCCTGACTTTTTTATTTAGTTCTGTGCCCCTAATACAAACTAGCAGTCCGATTAAATCACCTTTTTGGCTACCTGATGGCCATACGCAAAGTATATATCCTGCGCTTTTTCGTAAGGTGATACTAAAGCATTTGCCTATCCGAGAGCGCTTGAATACGGAGGATGGAGATTTTTTAGATGTGGATTGGTATATCAACCAGGGCGATATCGACAAAAATCCATTGCTTATTATTTCGCATGGATTAGAAGGCAGTAGCGATAGGCAATATGTGAAAGGGCTTATCCATGTGATGCAAAGCGAAGGATACAACATTCTTGCCTGGAATTATAGAAGTTGCTCCGGGGAAATAAATCGTGCCTTGCGGTTTTACCATAGTGGCGCTACGGATGATTTAGATTTTATCATTCGATTAGCACATTCTCGAGGCGCGAATCAAATTTCCCTGGCGGGATTCTCGCTGGGCGGTAACTTAACGCTCAAATGGATAGGTGAGCAGGGAGAAAAACCTCCTCATTTCATTCGAAAAGCTGTAGCATTTTCAGTACCTTTACACCTTTCTAGCAGTAGTAGGAAGTTGGCTCGCCAGGAAAACCGCATATACACACATCGCTTTCTACAAACGCTCTTAAAAAAAGTCAACGAAAAGTCGGCATTCTATCCCAGAGATATTACACCTGGTATGTTGGCCAATATTAAGAGTTTAAATGATTTTGATGAGGTAATAACGGGTCCGCTGCATGGATTTAAGGGTGCGGAGGATTATTATGAACAGAATAGTTCGCTGTATTTTTTGGAAAAAATACGCATTCCGGTTTTGATTGTGAATGCACAAAATGATCCATTTTTAAGTGAGGAGTGTATTCCTTATGAATTGGCTAAATCCTCGGATTTTGTCCATTTGGAAGCTCCAAAAGTGGGAGGTCATTGTGGTTTTTACCCAAAAAATTACCAAGGAATTACTTGGTCTGAGAAGCGGGCGGCTGAATGGTTTAGAATTTGATGAATTTAAAAATATGATGTCTAACATACCTACAGATCCATTGACCATTGTCATTGATTTTGATAGCACTTTTACCAAAGTGGAAGGCTTGGATGAATTAGCAAGAATTGCACTTCAGGGCAATCCGAAACAGCAAGAGATTGTGGCCAAAATTCGTGAAATTACGGACAAGGGCATGGTGGGCGAATATTTATTTTCTGATTCTTTGCGTGATCGCGTGGCTTTATTGCCGGCTAATCGTTCGCATGTAGACCAATTAATCACCTTCTTGAAAGGTAAAATCTCTGATTCATTTCAGAGAAATAAAGATTTTTTAGCGGAGTACGCAGATCAAATTCTAATTATTTCTAGTGGATTTAAGGATTTTATCGTTCCTGTGGTGGAAGAAATGGGTATTTCGGCTGATCATGTGCATGCCAATACATTTACCTATGATGCCCAGGGGAACATAAGCGGCTATGATGAATCGAATTTACTTTCTCAAGACAAGGGGAAGGTCAAATTATTGCAGTCTTTGGCATTGGAGGGTGAGGTTTTTGTGATTGGCGATGGGATGACCGATTATGAATTGCGTGAATCAGGGTTGGCTAATACTTTTTTTGCATTTACAGAAAATGTGTCAAGGAAGGTGGTAACGGACAAAGCCGATTATGTAGTTCCGTCTTTGGATGAGTTTTTGTATATCAATGGTTTGAGCCGAGCGCAGTCGTATCCCAAATCTAGAATTAAGGTTCTTTTGCTTGAAAATGTTCACCCAGCTGCGGTGAATGCCTTTAAAAAAGAAGGGTTCCAAGTGGAGCTTTTGAAGGGGGCCTTGGATGAAAATGAATTGATCGAGAAGATAAAAGATGTGTCTATTTTAGGTTTACGATCTAAAACCAATTTAACTAAAAAAGTATTGAATCACCCGAATGCATCCCGACTCATGTGTGTGGGGGCATTTTGTATAGGGACGAATCAAATCGATTTAACCGAATGTGAAACCCGAGGCATAGCCGTTTTTAATGCGCCTTATTCCAATACACGAAGTGTGGTAGAGCTATCTATCGGCTTAATGGTGATGTTGACCCGTGATATTTTTGAAAAGTCCACTAAAATGCATGCCGGTATTTGGGATAAATCGGCCACTAATTCCTATGAAATAAGGGGAAAGAAGATCGGTCTAGTGGGCTATGGAAATATAGGAACTCAAATTTCTGTGATTGCGGAGGCTTTGGGTTTAGAGGTTTATTTTTATGATGTTGTTGATAAGCTTGCTTTGGGTAATGCTAAAAAGTGCAAGTCTTTGAAAGAGCTTTTGGGACTTGCTGACTTTATTAGTTTGCACGTTGATGGGCGAAAATCAAATACTAATATGATAGGAGAGCAGGAGTTTTCATGGATGAAAAATCATGTGATCTTTTTGAATTTATCTAGGGGGCATGTCGTCGACATGCCTGCTTTAGTTCAAGCGATTAAGTCGGGGAAGGTTTGGGGTACTGCCATCGATGTATTTCCGTTTGAACCCAAATCAAATGACGAGGCGTTTGTCAATGAATTGAGGGGCTTGCCTAATGTGATTTTAACGCCCCATATTGGCGGTAGTACGGAGGAGGCGCAGGCTAATATTGGCGAATTTGTACCCGCTAAATTGCTTCAATTTATCAATAACGGAAGTACGTATGGTTCTGTGAATTTCCCAGAATTGCAGTTGCCACCTTTAGAGGATGCCCATCGTTTGTTGCATATTCATCATAATGTTCCAGGTATTTTGGCTCAAATAAATAATGTATTTGCTAAGTTTCAGGTCAATATCATTGGTCAATACCTTAAAACAACCGAGAAAACGGGATATGTAATTACTGATGTGGCTAAAGAATATTCGGATGAAATAGTGAATGAGTTGAAATTGATCAATGATACGATTAAATTTAGAATGTTATATTAGCGATGAGCCAACATAATTCCATATTTTTTACTCCGGGTCCCGCTGCTTTATATCCTACGGTGGAGGCGCATTACCGTGAGGCTTTTCGTCAAAATTTGGGATCGATTTCTCATCGTTCTAGTACTTTTCGGAAGATTTATCAGCATACGGTTGAGCAGTTAAGAGAGCTTTTAAATTTACCCGCTAGCCATGCGATTTTGTTTACGGGCTCGGCCACGGAGATTTGGGAGCGGGTGTTAATGAATACGGTGGAGCATGAAAGTTTTCATTTGGTCAATGGATCATTTTCAAAAAAGTTTTTCGAGTTTTCTAAGGAGCTACACAAGTTTGCTAACGCACTTCAAAAACCTTTTGGCGAGGGTTTTGATGCGAGTGAAATAACCGTGCCCGAATATGCGGAATTAATTTGTTGCACCGCGAATGAGACGAGTTCTGGGGTTCAAATGCGTGCGGCAGAAATTCATAAGCTTAAAAAAGCAAATAAAAATAAGTTTGTCATCGTGGACATGGTCTCATCAGCGCCCTATACAAATTTAGATTATAATTTAGTTGACTCGGCTATGTTTTCGGTCCAAAAAGCATTTGGAATGCCGGCAGGTTTAGGGGTTTGGATCGCCAACGAAGCGATGTTGGCGAAGTCGGAGCATATTAAAAAAAATGAAGGAATGGTAGGCACTTACCATTCTTTACCTAGTTTATGGGAAAATTATTTGAAATATGAAACCCCGGAAACCCCTAATGTGATGGCTATTTATGTCTTAGGAAAAGTGGCTGAAGATTTCAATAAAATAGGGATAGAAAATATAAGAAAGGAAACGGATAAGAAAGCCAGCTTGTTATATGATTTTGCCAAAAAATCGGATCAATTTGATATTTTTGTTGAAAATGAAAATCATCGTTCTGCGACGGTGGTGGTATTAAATTGCCAAGATTTAGCCGGGGAATTGATTGGCCGATTGAAGGAACAAACGGGTATGGTTGTTGGTTCAGGCTATGGGAAGATGAAAGAAACCCAGATCCGAATTGCCAATTTCCCTGCGGCAGATATAAGCCAGGTGGAATCATTGATTGAAAATTTGAAGAAATAAATTTTAATATAAACCTATATGAAAACGACACAACCCATTCGTTGGGGTATTCTAGCCTGCGGAGGTATAGCTCGCAAATTTGCGGATGATTTGGCTTATGTGACGGATGGGTATTTAGCGGCGGTTGCTTCGCGCGATATTTCGAGGGCTGAGGAATTTGCATCGCATTATTCAAAAGATGTGAAGACATATGGTTCTTATGAGGCTATGCTGGCTAGTGGGGAAATCGATGTGGTTTATATTGCTTCGCCACATGGCTTGCACTATGAACATACGATGTTATGCCTAGATGCGGGTTTGCCTGTTTTATGTGAAAAAGCATTTGCGATTAATTCAGGTCAGGTATCGAAAATGATAGCCAAAGCCCGTGAGAAAAACATCTTTTTAATGGAGGCTTTGTGGACACGTTTTCATCCCTCTGTGGCTAAGGTTCAAGAAATTTTAGCTTCAGGAGTCATTGGTGACGTTTTACATTTGGAAGCTGATTTTGGAATCAAATTGCCATATGTCGAGGAGGCTCGTTGGTTTAACCCCCATTTAACTGGTGGCTCTTTGATGGACATAGGTATTTATCCTTTATTTATTTCGAAATTAATTTTAGGCCAACCGCTTGAATTGAAGGCTACGGGCGTGATGGCGGGAACGGGTGTGGATATGAATTGCTCGATTGTCACTAAATATAAGTCGGGCGCCACGGCGACTCTTTTTTCAACATTTGCGGCGCAGACAGATACGACTTGTACGATTTATGGAACCTTAGGCAAGATTTTCATGCATGGGCGTTTCCACGAGACGAAGGGAATTACCTTGTCGGTGTATGAAGGAGAATCCCAAGTGGATACGGTGTTTGAGCCGGAGCGATTAGGTTGGGGCTATAGTTATGAAGCGGATGCAGTTCAAAATGATTTAAGAGCGGGTCGGACTGAAAATAATTTAATGACACATGAGTTTAGCCAGGATCTTATGGGTTTATTGGATCAAATCCGGGCCGAAATAGGGTTGAAATACCCCAACGAATAATCACATGAAGAAAATAATCTTTTTATTTTGCTTGTTTGCAAGTAGATTACTGGGTCAGCATGCTTTTGAAAATGAGATAAAGAATTTTGAAAAGCAAGATTCTATCTCGATGCCTGCAAAAGGCCAAATTTTATTTATAGGCAGTTCTAGTTTTCGAATTTGGAAAACCTTTGCGACTGATTTGGCTGGAATTCAGGCGATGAATCGGGGATTTGGTGGGTCAACCATGACTGATGCCTTGTATTATTTTGATCGGATGGTGCTTACATATGCGCCGAGTACCGTCGTGGTGTATGAAGGAGATAATGATTTGAACCAGGGCAAAAGTCCGGAAGTTTTAGCCAAAGAATACGAAGATTTTTCAAACAGATTAAAAAAGTTATTGCCTAAAACAAAATTAGTATATTTGGCCGTGCGACCTAGTTTAGCTCGGATTGCGCTCGTTGAAAAGCAAAAGCAATTCAATACATGGTTAGAAAATTATTGTAAATCTCAAAAAGGAAGGTTCTATTTAGATATGCATACCCCCTTTTATTTACCTGACGGCACGGTGATGCCTGATATTTTTATAGCCGATCGATTGCATTTAAATGAAAAGGGATATCAAATATTCTCTGCAAAAATCAGGGAGTTTATTTTAGAAAAATTACTTTGATATATGAAACATACAGAACATTCATCTAGAGATTGGTTGCCAGGCATTTCGGTGGACTGCGTTGTTTTTGCTTTCCATGAGAATAGGCTTAAGTACTTGACATTAAAGTTTTTAAATTCAGATGTGTGGTCACTGGCAGGTGGATATGTGGGAATTCAAGAAAGTATGAATGATGCGGCAAAACGCGTTTTGAATGAACGAACGGGTTTAACGGATGTTTTTTTAGAGCAGTTTTACTGTTTTGGTGATTATGGCAGAAATTTGAATGCAAGGGCTGAATTTGAGAAAATTAAAAATGATATTGGGAGTACAACGGATGACTTGGACTGGCTTACAAGCCGATTTATCAGCATGGGATATTTAGCCATTGTTGACTATGATAAGGTGAATGTATCCTTAGGTGATGTTTCAGATGAATTTATGTGGCAGGATGTAAGTGAATTCAAGCATTTGTTTTTAGATCATAATGACATTGTTGGCAAGGCTTTGCTAAAATTAAGGGAATGCCTAGATACTAAATTAATCACCTTTAAATTACTTCCTGAAACATTTACCATGTCAGAAATCCAAAAGATTTATGAAATCATTTTAGGCACTAAAATTGTTCGGACGAATTTCCAGCGAAAGATTTTGAGTTTGAATATCTTGGAAAGAATTGAGAAAAAGTTTTCAGGAGGGGCACATAAAGCGCCCTATTTGTATCGCTTAAAAAAATAAGAGGTATTCAATTAGGTCATATTGTGATACACATTTTGTATATCATCATCCTCTTCTAATCGTTCAATTAACTTTTCTACCTCCGCGATTTGCTCTTCACTTAGGTCTTTGGTCTCGTTCGGAATACGCTCAAAATCGGCTCCCATCAATTCAAATCCTTTTTCTTCCAAAAACTTTTGAATGGCACCAAAGGCGGTAAATTCTCCGTAAATATTGATCTGATTGGTTTCTTCATCTAAAAATACTTCGTCTCCTCCTAGGTCTATTAAATCGAATTCTAATTCCTCCAAATCAATGTCAGGTTTGGCGGCAATTTTGAAAACTGATTTTCTGGTAAAGATGAAATCCAACATCCCCTGAGTTCCTAAACTTCCTCCACACTTGGTGAATGAAGAACGTATATTAGCCACCGTTCGGTTAATGTTGTCCGTAGTGGTTTCCACTAAAATGGCGATGCCGTGTAAGGCATATCCTTCATATACAATTTCTTTATAATCTTCTTGGTCCTTTGAAATGGCTCGTTTTATGGCACGTTCCACATTGTCTTTAGGCATATTGACTGCCTTCGCATTTTGGATGATGGCCCTCAAGCGAGAATTTGCAGAGGGATCTGGGCCACCTGCTTTAACAGCGATCACAATATCTTTGCCAATTTTGGTAAAGGTCTTGGCCATTTGACCCCAACGCTTAAATTTCCTTGCCTTTCTGAATTCGAATGCTCTTCCCATGGTATAAATTATTTCGAATCACAAAAATAAAACAAGCAAAAGGATTTTCTTTATATTCTTTTAAAAATGTTCTCTTTATTCTGGTTCTCCATATAGCTCAGCGAAAGCCTTCCAATTATTAGCTTACCTTTGTATGAATAGGATACAATAAGCAATGCAAAAATATATTTACTTTTGGCTTTTAGTAGGCATTCCGATTTTTGTTTTTAGTCAAAAAAGAAATGAAAATTATAAAATGCACATTAAGCAATCGGAAGGAATTTTAAAGATTGACGGAAAATTGGATGAATCGGCTTGGCATGCTGCCGCAGCGGTGAGTGATTTCATGATGGTCAATCCCTTTGATACCTTGTGTTCTAAGTTAAGGACGGATGTCCGAATGACCTACGATGATAAATATTTATATATTTCTGCCGAATGTTTCTTACAATCGGAATCTAGTTATGTCGTTGAATCTTTAAAAAGAGATTTTTCTTTTGGGAGCAATGATAACTTTTTAGTTTTTATAGATACGTTTGAGGATAAAACTACGGGCTTTTCTTTTGGGGCAAATGCGGCTGGAGCCCAGTGGGATGGCCAAATGTCGGAAGGTGCTAAGATGAATTTAAATTGGGATAATAAGTGGGAATCGGCTACCACCTATAACAATAAGTCCTGGATTTTCGAGGCGGCGATCCCATTTAAATCGATTCGTTATCGAGGAAATTCAACCCGCTGGGGCATAAATTTCTCGCGTTTAGATTTAAAAGCCAAGGAAAAATCGTCCTGGGCGCCAGTACCACGCCAATTTCCTACTGCCGCATTGGCCTATGCAGGAGTATTGGTTTGGGATACGCCACCTCCTACTCCTAAACAAAATATTTCGGTGATTCCCTATGTATTATCAGGGGTATCGGCCAATTACGAGACAAAGAATCCTACGAATTTCAGGAATCAAATAGGGGGTGATATTAAGGTATCCCTAAGTTCAAGTATGAATTTAGACATGACGTTAAATCCCGATTTTTCACAGGTGGATGTGGATCGCCAACAAACCAACTTGGATCGTTTTGAATTATTTTATCCTGAAAAAAGGCAGTTTTTTATTGAGAATTCGGATTTATTTGATGGCTTTGGAACGGAAAATATTCGTCCATTTTTTTCAAGAAGAATAGGTCTAGCGTTGAATCCCAAAACAGGTATTTATGATCAAACCCCCATTACCTACGGGGCCCGTTTGAGTGGTAAGTTGACAAATGACTGGCGCATCGGAGTATTAAATGTGCAGTCAGAGCGTATAGAAGCTAAGGGAGTCCCCACCCAAAATTATTCCATGGTGGCCTTCCAGCGAAAATTATTTGCTCGTTCAAATGTTGGAGTTTTTATGATTAATAAACAATCGTTTATTGACACAGACTTACAAAGACAAAATGGCTTTTTGGAATACAATCGAAATATTGGATTGGAATATAATTTAGCTTCAGCTAATAATTTTTGGACCGGTAAAATTTTCTATTATGGATCCTTGACCCCTCAAAATAAAGATGAAAATTTTTCACATGCCGGCTCTCTAGCCTACCAAGATAATAACTGGATTGTTAGTTGGAAACACCAATGGGTAGGGGCTAATTATAACCCTGAAGTGGGATATGTGCCTCGAGTGAATTACACATTTATCAATCCGGAATTTGGTAAAATATTTTATCCTAAAAATAAATCCTCTAAGCTATTTTACACAACCCTTAGGGCCACTTCCATGAATTATTGGAATAATCAGGGCGTTAAAACAGATAATACAACTTACGTGGCTATTGAGGGAAAACTTAAAGATCAATCTAGTTTTGGTACTTTTCTTTCGTATGATTATGTTAAACTTTTGTATGATTTTGATGCCACCCGAATGGGTAATACTGCCTTGAAAAAAGGCACAGAACATGCATGGAACGCGATAAACTTTTTATACAAATCATCCCCCATTAAATTATTAACTTTTTCAACTACGGCCCGTTTTGGGGGTTATTATGGAGAGGGCTGGCGCACAGGAATAACCGGTGAATTAGGCTACCGGTTCCAGCCTTATGGAAGTATTTCAATGGCCCTAGATTACAATGATATTCAAGATGTTCTAATTCCGGGCACCGACATGGCGACGGCAAAAAAAGTATCAAGTCAATTTTGGATTATTCGCCCTAAAATCGATATCACTTTTACAAACAAATTATTCTTTGCCACCTTTTTTCAGTTGAACCAACAAACAAAAAATATCAATTTAAATGCGAGATTACAATGGCGATATAAACCTGCTTCTGATTTGTTTTTAGTGTATACGGATAATTATTTTCCAGAAATTTTTCAAATTCGCAACCGCGCATTGGTGTTAAAATTAAATTATTGGCTTAATTTGTAAAATAAATTTTAAATTAAAATCATGAAAAAATTACTGATTGTTTTATCTTGTCTACTAGGATTTGGTGCATTTGGCCAAGCCCAAGTTCCGTCTCCTCCTGCTCTTGTGGTGCAGAAAGTAGGCAATACCGAAGTGATGATTAAATATGCCCAACCAGCGGTCAAAGGCAGATTGGTTTTTGGAACCAAAGAGCAAAAAGCCTTGGTTCCTTTTGGGGAAGTTTGGAGAACAGGGGCCAATGAATCCACGACCATTGAATTTTCAAACGATGTGACGGTTCAAGGTAAGGCATTAGCCAAAGGAGTTTATTCTTTGTTGACGATTCCAGGGGCAACAGATTGGACGATCATTTTAAATAAGGAAGCTAAAATGTGGGGCCATTATACCTACAAAGCTGAAAAAGATGTTTTACGTGTCATGGCAAAACCAAGTGAGCATAAAATGACTGAAAGATTTACGATTGGGGTTTCGGCCACAGGCCAAGTAACCTTAGATTGGGACAAGACATCTATTTCATTTTACGTGAAATAAAGGTTTTAGAAATAAATAAAAGGCGGTTCTTAAGGAATCGCTTTTTTTATGCCTTTTTGATTTGAAATGCAGGTTTCATTGGCTATTTTTACCTTTATTAAGCTTACATCACGTCTAAAAATTGGGTTCTTATGAAAAAAGTATTGATTGCAGAAGATAGTTCAGTGATTCAAAATTTGGCTAAAAAGATTTTGGAATTTCAGAATTTTGAGATTCATGCGGTGAAAAATGGCCAACAAGTTTTAGACGAATTAGCCAAAGCTGATTTTGATATTATCTTATTAGATATCAATATGCCTGTGATGGATGGTATGGAATGCGCAAGAGCTGTGCGTGCCTTAGGTGATGCAAAGAAATCGAAAATACCTATGATCGCCATCACTGGAAATGCAAGAAATTATTCGATGGCCGAATTTAAAGAGGCGGGCTTCAATGATTTTTTAGCTAAACCATTAAACTTTGACGCTTTGGTTTCTCAAGTGAAAGCTTTAACGGATTAATTGTATGTCCCCGATACAAGTGACGTTTTTAGGAACGGGAACTTCTCAGGGGATTCCGATGATAGCTTGTGAATGTGATGTTTGCAAGTCCACTGACCCGCGCGATAAGCGTTTGAGAGTTTCCATTCATATAGAAACTCAAGGTAAAAGCTTTATCATAGACACAGGTCCTGATTTTCGCCAACAAATACTGAGAGAAGGGATTAAGTATGTCGATGCGGTGATTTACACCCACGAGCATAAGGACCATACCGCTGGAATGGATGATATTCGGGGATTTAATTATGCTCAGAAAACCTCTATTCCTTTATATGGGCAGAAGAATGTTATCGACCAATTAAAACGGGAATTTGCCTACGCTTTTGACGAAAATAAATATCCAGGAGTTCCCGAAATCGATGTACACTACATTGAAAATAAACCCTTTGAGATTGAAGGTGTTTCCATTATTCCCATTAAAATACGCCACTATTTTATCGATATTTTAGGTTTTCGTTTTGGGGATTTCACCTACATTACGGATGCTAGTTTTATTTCAGAGGAGGAACTAGAAAAAGCGAAGGGTTCAAAAATTTTGGTGATTAATGCGTTGCGAAAAACATCTCATGTATCGCATTTCAACTTGGAAGAAGCCTTGGAGGTAATTGAAAAAATTAAGCCTGAAAAGGCCTATATAACGCATTTGAGTCACATGATGGGCTTACATGCCGAGGTGCAAGCTGAGCTACCTGAGCATGTTTTTTTAGCTCAGGATGGTTTAAAAATTACAATTTAATTCGATGGGACAAAGGGCTGTATTATTTGACATGGATGGGGTGGTGATTGACAATTTACCTTACCACGTTGATGCTTGGTTATTGTATTGTGAACGCCACGGCATCCACTTAACGCGAGAAATTTTTTATAAGGACCTCAACGGACTGAATTCTAAGGACACTTTTGAATGGCTTTTAAAGCGTCAAATTAGTCAAGAAGAAATCAATGTATTTGAAGAAGAGAAAGAAGCGATTTATAGAGAATTTTATGCGCCATTTTTAACGCCGGCACCGGGTCTATTGGCATTTATAAATCAGCTAAAATCAGCTGGGATTAAAACCGCTTTAGGTACTTCAGCTGGCCCAGGGAATATAGATTTTATTTTAGACGGCTTAGGTATTCGAGATCAATTTGACGCGGTGATTGGCGGGACTGAAGTGTTAAAAGGAAAACCTGATCCAGAAATTTATTTGCGTGCTGCCGGAATAGTCCACGTAAGTCCTGTAGATTGTTGGGTTATTGAAGATTCACTTCAAGGAATTGAAGCGGGTTTATCTGCCGGGATGAAGGTGGTGGGAATCACCACTTCGCATACCTCGGAGGAATTATCCCATACGCATATGATTAGTCCTAATTTTGTCAACTTGTTTCAAAAAATGTTTTAAAACTTTCTATTTTTAACAAATTAAATCATAGATTATGCGCGTTTTTTTATTGGTTAATTTATTGGTCTTCAGTCTTTTTAATAGCCTTTTTGCGCAGAAATTAAAAATGGAAATGAAGCCGGGCGAAGTGATCGAGGAGTTTACGCCTGAAAAATCGGGGATTATCCGTAAACTTCCTGAGGGTTATTATGATAAAACCTTAGCTCAAATCCTTGAAAAAGCAAGTAAGAAATCGTTGGCAACTAATATACCCACTGTCAGTACAAGTGAGGTTATTGTCACCTACGAAGTGCCTCCCCCAGCAAATGTCAAAGCTGTTTTTGAGCAGGCAGCGGCTACTTGGGCTAATTATTTAAAGTCTGATATACCGATTCGAATTTATGTAAAATGGCGTCCATTGGCTTCGGGAGTATTGGGTAGTGCGGGGGCTTATTCAAGTGTTAGAAATTTTGTTGGGTCTAATAAGTTAAACACTTGGTATCCCATCGCGTTGGCTGAAAAAATGGCTCATGCTAATTTTAATGGAACGGAATCAGATATTATAGCCACTTTTAATTCTGATTTTCCTGATTGGTTTATTGGGACGAATGGGGTGCCGACAAGCAATCAAATAGATTTATATTCAGTGGTGCTTCATGAAATGGGCCACGGTCTCGGGTTTATTGGCCAAATTCAAGCCGATATAACGTCTAACTCTACGAGCCTCGCTACAGCAGGTTATGGATATCCAGGTATATTTGACCAATTTATTTTTGATAGTAAAAATAAGCAGCTTGTTGACACACTAACCTATAAGAATAACTCCAATCAAATATTTAAACAGATTATTTCGGATAGTTTATTCTTTTCGTCCAGTGCTGTTTTGAGAAACAATGCTGGTGAGTCGGCGCGACTCTATGCCCCTAAACCCACCCAAATAAATCCGAAAAACCCTTTGGGATATATTCAGGGATCTAGTGTCTATCACGTAGACCAAAGCACCTACCCTCCTGGGAATTTAAATGCCTTGATGACGCCACAAATTGCAAGGGGTGAGATCACGGCCCAATTGGGACCTATTGTCAAGGGCATATTCAATGATATAGGCTGGTATTCTTCCAATATCATCGATGCGGAACTAAGGGATACGGAAGAAAGCGAAGTGCTTTTTACGGCCAAAGTATATTCGGATACACTTTGGGATGAGAAATCATTAAAGCTTATGTATTCGATTGACAAAAGTATTTTATCGGCAACCCCTGTGACTAGTTTTACTAAGACGGGTGCAAATACCTATTCTTACTTGCTCAGTTTATCTAAGTCAACGGCCAATCGAAAGGTTTCTTATTACTGGACTGCGAACGAATTGTCTGGTAAAAAATTCACTTCACCGGCCGAAGCTCCTGTCATTGCGGGGACTAAATTTGGGAGTTACAATGAATTTGTCATAGGGGTGGATACGGTTAAGCCAATCGTCGTGTATTCAAATCCAATAAAGTACATATTTACTTCTCAGACCAATATTCCTTTGCCTACTTTATTGGCCCAAGATAATATAGGAATCGATACTATTTACATGGAATATGCGATTAATGGGTCTGCATTAAAAGGACAAGGCTTTAAAAAGCTTGCCGGAGATACTTATTCCTATTCTAATACTTTTAATTTTTTAGCGGGCACGTTGAAATCGGGCGATGTAGTGAAATATAGGATCGTGGTCAGGGATAAAGCTAAAATCGCTAATGTGGTCAATTTACCCGCCAGTGGTTTTTATGAATTTAAGGTCTTGGGAATTTTAGAATCTACTATTTCCTATGTATCCAATTTTGACCAAGCGCCTAGTTCGGACTTTTATTTGAAGGGATTTGATATCAGCCAGCCCAACGGCTTTAGTTCTCCGAGTTTAAATTCTGCCCACCCCTATGCGGATGGCTCCGAGGAATCCTATG
>CAMDRO010000039.1 GCA_945906795.1 Spirosoma fluviale | reverse complement strand
ATTAATAATGGCTTGGATTTAATTAATGTTTCTGCGTACTGGCAACAAGTCATTATGGGAGGAATTATTATCTTAGCAGTCGTTTTAGACGGTTTGTATCAAAAATTAAAAATGAATATATGAAATTGAAGTATGTAGTGTTTGCCTGTATTTTGTTTGTTGGTTTCTCCTGTGGGGAAAAGAAATCTGATAAAATCATTATCGGCGTTTCGATGTTGAGCATGCAAAATGAGTTTATCCAACAAGTGGCCGATGCATTAGAGAAATCAGCGGCCACGAGCCAAGTAGAATTAATCATTGTAGATGCCGAGAGGTCTTCTTTAAAGCAGGTGGAGCAGGTGGAGAGTTTCATAAGCCAACAAGTTGACGCGATCATTTTAAACCCATGCGAGTTTGAAGCCAGTTCACCGGCGGTAGACAAAGCTAAAAAAGCAGGTATCCCGATTGTCAACGTAAATTCATCTACCAAATCTAAACCAGACGCTTTCGTTGGTTCGGATGATGCTGAATCTGCGAATATGGCGATGGAGTTAATCGCCAAAAAATTAGGCGGTAAAGGAAATATTTTAATGATTCAAGGTTATATGGGCCAAGCAGCCCAATTAGATCGGGAGCGAGGAGCTAAAACAGTTTTGGCTAAATACCCGGGTTTGAAGTTATTAGCTTCTCAAACAGGGGAGTGGGATCGCGCGAAATCAATGGCTTTAATGGAAAACTGGATTCAATCTTATGGTGATCAAATCCAAGCGGTTTTTGCTCAAAATGATGAAATGGGATTAGGTGCGGTTCAGGCGTTGATGGATGCTAAGAAAAAGCAAAACGTTTATGTCGTTAGTGTGGATGGTATTAAAGATGCTAAAAAGTCGGTCAGTCAAGGAAATTTAAATGCAACTATTATTCAGAATGCGGGCCAACAAGGTTCCGAAGCTTTGCGATTGGCCCTCGAGCTAGTTCAGAAAAAACCGTTAAAGGAATCAAATAAGCTGATTCCTTTTGAGATTTTTGTAAAATAATTAGCGAACTTCTTTTTTGGCAAAATTCAAATACTGATCCCAATCGTATGCATTAATGTCGTGATTACCTTCTCTAATATGGTATCTGATATGTCCACCGACTGGACTATTTAAAGCTGGAAATTCCAAACCGGTAAGACCCTTTTTACCAAATAATGCATATACAGGTTCAGCTAATTGGGCGCCTAGAAATTCCCCTTTGGGATCTGACCATTGATCCCCTACGGCACTAGCCACATAAAGTGGCCTTGGTGCTAACAATGAAAGTAAAATATGTGAATCAAAAGGGAGCTCATTTTCTTTATAGGCATAGTTTTTATAGGAATCCAAAAACCAATGCGGGAAGCTATTGGTGATGCGCCAAAGCGTTTCTCCATAATTTCTACGTGTGATAGCCGCGCCACCTTCCCCAGATTCATTGGATATAATGGCAGCGAAGCGTGTGTCCGTTGCACCAGCCCAAAGAGCCGCTTTCCCTAAGCGCGAGTGTCCGTGTAAGATGATTTGTTTGCTATCGATCTGAGGAAGTTTTTCTAAGAAATCGACCGTTCTATGCAGTCCCCAAGCCCAAGCCCCATTAGCCGTCCATTCTTCTGGGCTAAGTCCTAGCTCGGCCGCTAGCAATGTCCTTACTCCATTTTTGTATCCTTCTGGTAAATCTTCTTCAAAATCACCACAAGCTACCGTTATGCTTCCATAACCCGCATCGATTACTTTCTCGAATTGCCACCTAGATGCCCATGCGCCTCTTTTTACTGGAGCACCTGCTTGATATTTGATGACTCCCTTTTCATCACAAACCGTATATTTTGTAAATGCAGTTATGTCGACATCAGGACTGCAGGTTTGATTTCCACAAAAGTTGAGCCCAAGAAAAACAGGAACTTTTTTGTTTGTTTTAGGAAGAACTCCTAACACATCGAAATTATATTTACCGGCTAAAGTAACCTTCCAATTATATTGAATGGCTTTCCCATTCATGATTTCTTTTTTTGAAATCAATTGGAAGCTTTGGCTTATTTTTTTCTTTGGCATTTTCCCAAACATCAATTTGGAGTATTGATCAAGCCAATATTGTTTTTGTTTTACCCAGGCATTTTTATCCTTAATGACTTGACCACTAGGAGTTTTTAGGGCATCGGGTAGGGTATAGGGACTAATTTTACTTTCGTCGTAATTAGCTACAAAAGGTTTCTGTGCCATGGTTTGCAAAGAGATTAGCGCGGTGGCTAGGTAGATTATATTTTTCATAGGTTTTAATAGGTGGGCCAATTTAAGTATTTTGAATAGATGATTTTTATCAATTCTTAATTTTTTTACAAATTGTTTTACATTTTAATTTATTACTTTTGGGTTGTAATTCATATTTGAGCGTACACTAAAATATTTATATGGAATATTTCAAAAGAATCGAATTCACAACGGCCAGTGAGACTATTTCAAATCTCAAAAATGCCATCAGTCAATATAAAGTCATTCATCTTTCAGGGTATAATTTATCGATTTCTATTCAGGAATTTTACACTAATTTATCTGATTCGATTGGGGAAATTTTTAATGAAGATGAAGATATTTTAACCGGAGAACGCAAAGACAACCGTTGGATCGATATTTCGTATGATCCAGATTTACAAGATCGCTATCGTAGTAGCAATACACGCCAACCATTACATACGGATGATTCTTATGTAGAATTGGGTGATGAGAAATCATTACAATTCTTTTTTTGTGAGTCTAGAGCGGCTTTTGGCGGTGCGACAACTTTTTTTGATTTGCCTGATTTAGTGGCTTGTTTGAAATCGGATGGAGAAGATGAATTATTAAATCGTTTGTTGACCACTATTGTACATTTTGACAAAGCTGGAAATAAAAAAATACGCAAAATCTTGGATCAAGATGAGAAGGGATATTTAGCTAATTGGAATTATTATTGCATTGATAGGGAAAATAATACACCTGAGGCTTTGGCTTTGTGTGAAGATTTTCATGCTTTTTCAGAATCTAGAATTATTCAGGCAGGATTGGTGATGCCGGTTCAATTAGAAAAGGGTGATGCCGTATTTTTTCATGATGATCGAATTCTACATGGGCGGAATGCTTATTTTGCTACCCAAAAAGGCGAGCGTTGCTTGATTAAAGGTAAAATCATTTTGGATCCCGAATTTGAATTGTACTGATTTATCTCACAAACTAGGTTTAGGTACCTGGCAATTAGGAGGAGTTAATCTGATTAATGGGGTACCCATGGGTTGGGATGCCATGGATGAACAAATAGCTGTTGAAATTCTTCAACAAGCAATTCTTTCAGGAATTCAATTTATCGACACGGCTGACTCATATGGTCAAGGGCAAGCCGAGTTATTTATTGGTCAGGCTGTACGTACACACAAAAAGAATTCTGGTTGGGATCGAAGTCAGATCATGATTTGCACCAAGTTTGGAAATCGGGTGCTTGACGATGGGACGATGGTTCAAGATTTTTCTCCCGAACATTTAATGAAGGCTGTTGACGCAAGTTTAGCCCGATTATCCTGCGATTACCTAGACATTTTATTGTTTCATAGTCCTCCTGAAAATTTTGATTGGGCTAATTATGAACGAGGGCCTTTAGATGAATTGGTTCGTTTGGGAAAGATCAAGGAATATGGGGTTAGTTCCAAAAGTGTTTATGGCGCTCAATCGGTGATGAATGCTGAGTTTGGAACTGTGGTTGAGGTTATATTTAATGCCTTGGATAGGAGAGTGGCTGTAGTTTTAGGAAATCACATAAATCGTAATCAATATCATGTGATAGGCCGAGTGCCTTTAGCCTCTGGTTTTTTGACAGACAAGGTTTTTTTAAATGATCCTTCTTTGTTTGGTGGTGGGTATCGCGTTAAAATTCCAGATCGAGATGTTCAGTGGTTTATGGCATCGGCCAATAAACTAGCTTTCTTGAGCGATATGCCTGGGGGCTTGACAAGCAATGCCTTAGCTTTTTGTTTACAAAATAGTTGTGTGGATGTGGTTATCCCGGGAGTAAAGGACTTGAGCCAATTAAATACACACTTAAAGGCGCTTGAAATCTCTTCGCTTTCAGACGATTGTATTAAAAAAATAGAAGAAGTTGTGCCGACTGTTCCGTCTTGGTGGTTACCCACCTAATTTAAAAATAAAATTTATTAAGTATCAGGTAATAAGTATTAGGTAACAGTTAAAAGTAGAGACGCGATACCTCGCGTCTATTGTACCCGGAATCATATAAAAATACCCGACATTTCTGTCGAACTTTAATGAGCCTCCTATCGGGATCGAACCAATGACCTACTGATTACAAGTCAGTTGCTCTACCAGCTGAGCTAAGGAGGCTTAAATGGGTTTGCAAAATTAACCCAATTAGCTTAAAGCGCCAAACCTAGCCCGAAAAAAATTACGATTTTTTCAGTTTTTCTAATTCAGCTTCTGCTTGTGAAATCTTTTTCTCTACTTCAGCCCTTAACTTATCCGAGTTTTTAGACTTAGCAAAAAACTCTAAGTTATTGGTTAACACGGCGATATCATTTTCTAAAGCCTGAATTTTTTTGCGAGAATCAGGAGCAGCCGATTTTCTTTCTTCCGTACTGTGATGGGTTTCTGCCGACAATGATTTTAATTCAAATCCCCATGCAGCTAATTTTTCAGCGGGTTGAGTCCTCGCAAAATCAATTAAGGAGTTCCAAGAATTTCTGAATTTCTCTTGAATATTCTTTACGTCTTTTCGGGGTACGTAACCGATGGCATCCCATTCGGCTTTGATGATACCTAAATTAGCCAACGATTCTGCGTCTTTTAACATCGATTGCATGGCGGATAAAATGCCATTTTTAGCTGTTAAATTAACTTCAAATTCCTCATCCTGAGGCCCTTTGTTTTTTTCTCTCTTTAAATTGAAATAAGCATCACAAGCAGCCTTAAATTTAGCATAAATTTGATCCTTTTGCTTTTCAGGCACATGACCTATCTCTTTCCAGCGCTTTTGAAGCCCGATCACCATGTTGGTAATTTCAGATGTTTCAGTACCCGTTTCTACGATTCCATTGACTTGGTCTACCAACAATTGCTTGGCTGCCAAATTAGCTTTTCTTTCCGCGTCAATCTTACTGAAAAATTCACTTTTATGTTTAAAGAATGTTTTTAAGTCAGACCAGAAAAGATGGCTCACTTCTTTTCCGCCTTCACGTGGTAATCCTCCTTTCAATTTCCCCCACTGCTCTTGCAAGGCTAAAACTGCTTTGGACGTTTGATTCCACTCGGAAATACTGATCGACGTAAAGGACGCATACGTATGCATCAAATCGGATAATTCTTTTTTAACCGCTAAGTTTTCTTGGTATATACCTTTTTGAGCCTCATTTACTTGTCTTTTCTGCTCAAATAAAACATCAAGCGATTTTTTTACTCGCAACCACATGGCCTCATTGGCATCTCGATGTGCCGGCCCAATATGCTTGTATTCTTCAAATAATTCCTCCGCCTCTTTTAATAATTTTTGTAAAGCATCACCCGCCTGAATGGCTTCGGCCAACTTTTCAAGTTTGGCTGCAATGGCTTCTTTCGCCTGTAAATTCTTTTTGCGATCTAATTCCAATAATTCAAAAAAGATGCTCCGATTGCTATAAAAACGGTCTACTAATGCGTGGTAACTTTGCCAAAGCGTTTGGTTCATATTACCCTGAACACTACCTAAGCTCTTCCACTCATCCTGTAATTTTTTAAATGCCTTAAAACTTGCATTTACATGCGCTGGATCAGAATTATCATCTGCATCGGCTAAAACTCTAAGCTCATTAATTAATCGGGTCTTTCCCTCTAAAGCCTTCTCCCTCATTTTTTCCATTTGTTGGAAAAATGTCTGGCGCTCCCCACGAATAAATTGAATACAAGAATCGATTTTTTGATTTATTTCATCTCCTTTAAACGAAAATCCTTCTTCAGATTGTTCATTGGATTCCTTGAAACTAGCCAACGCCTCATTCTTCTCCGCAAATTTTATTTTTTCAAAAGCAATTTTCGCTTCTTTCGTAATTTCGTCAATTTTCTTAAACGTGCTTGAGGCCGCTTGCGCTTGAATAATGGCTTTAGCCGATTCGAAAAATGTCAGTAGACTTTCTTTTGAAAGGTTATTGTAATCTAATACAGGATATACGATCGTTTTATCTTCAACGGCATGCTCTTGAATAGGCAATTGGATGTCTAACATTTCCGAAGTAGAATTTACTTCTGGTTCTGTTTTTTCGCCTTCAAGCTCTGGGGTTGCAATTTCATTTACAACCAATGCTACTGGTGTTTCAGAAGCGATTATTTCGGGTTCCTCCGCAACAACGACCTCGTCGACAATTATTTCTTTAGATTCCTCCACAACAACGGCCTCGTCGACAATTATTTCTTTAGATTCCTCCACAACAACGACCTCGTCGACAATTATTTCCTCGGATTCTTCAACGGCAACAGCCGCGTCAACAATTACTTCTTCGGATTCCAATGGTGGAACATCTTCTTGTTCAATGGGGGTTTCTACAGCAGTATCGGATTCAGTTTCAATACTCTCCGGTGCTGAAACTATTTCAGCCGTCGATGTGTCTGTTTCCGGCTCTATAGCCACTGAATCTTTTAAAACTTCTTGGTTTTCCGCCTCTGAAGCTTTTTGTGTTTCATCATTTTCTTTCGTCATCATAATCGTCGTTGTTTGCGTTTTTACTAAAGTAATTTTTCAAAAATACGCTCCATCGATACAGCATGACCAATTTTCTCTTTTAGGTCTGCTATAGAAATGCGCTCCTGGCTCATCGTGTTTCGATCACGGATGGTTACCGTTTGATCTTCCATCGTTTGGTAATCAACGACCACACAATAAGGGGTACCAATTAAATCTTGACGAGTATAACGCTTGCCTATGGCGCCTCCCTCATCGTACGTGGTATTAAAGGCAAATTTAATCTCTTTAACTATTTCTTGTGCTTTTTCAGCCAGTCCATCTTTTTTAACCAATGGCAACACCGCTACTTTAACGGGCGCCAAAGCCGGATGGAAATTCAAATATACGCGTTGTTTTTCTTGTTCTCCTTCACCTACCGTTTCTTCTGTGTAGGCATTGCAAAGTATGGCTAAAAATAAGCGATCCGCACCTACTGATGTTTCGACCACATAAGGGATGTAATTTTCATTGATTTCAGGATCAAAATACTGCTGTTTCTTTTTTGACAGCTCTTGATGACTCTTTAAATCAAAATCAGTTCTAGAATGGATTCCCTCCATTTCCTTAAAACCAAATGGGAATTTATATTCAATATCTACGGCAGCATTTGCGTAATGGGCCAATTTATCATGGTCATGAAATTTTAACGAATCAGCTGGCAAACCTAATGCCTGATGAAATTTCATTCGCGTCTCTTTCCAAGTTGCATACCATTCCATTTCAGTGCCTGGGCGAACAAAAAATTGCATTTCCATTTGCTCAAACTCACGCATTCTAAAGATAAAATTACGTGCTACAATCTCATTACGAAATGCTTTTCCTATCTGAGCAATCCCAAAAGGGATCTTCATGCGGCCCGTTTTTTGTACATTTAGAAAGTTGACAAATATCCCTTGAGCCGTCTCAGGCCTTAAATAAATTAAACTTGCATCCTCTGATACCGCACCGACTTGGGTCGAAAACATCAAGTTGAACTGTCGGACTTCAGTCCAATTAGCCGTATTGGAAACCGGACAAGTAATTTTTTGATCGATGATCAGTTGGCGCACCCCCTCCAAATCTCCCGCATCCAAACATTTCGCCATATGTTGCATCAGTGCCTTGGCCTCATCTGCTTTCCCTTGATCCTCTAAAAGTGCCGATCTGTCTTCTAATAAAGTATCTGCACGATATCTTTTTTTAGAATCTCGGTTGTCAATCATGGGATCATTGAATGAATCGACATGGCCCGACGCTTTCCACGTTAATGGATGCATGAAGATAGAAGCATCGATTCCGACTACATTGTCTTGCAACATGGTCATTGCTTTCCACCAAACCGTTTTTAAATTATTTTTTAATTCAACACCGTTTTGACCATAATCGTATACTGCTTGAAGTCCATCATAGATCTCTGAGGACGGAAAAACAAATCCATATTCTTTGGCATGCGAAATAATATCTTTTAAAGCTGAGGCTGTGTCGGTCTTTTTATTTTCCATTCAATCAAACAAATTAGGACGCAATTTACCGAAAAGAATGAAAGTTTGAGGCTTAGAATAGATTTTTCTTAATTTTGTACACAAATAAAGTTCATGAAAAAAATTCTTTGTATTCGATTTTCATCTATTGGAGATATCATCTTGACGACTCCGATCGTTCGTGCATTGAAATCCAAGTATCCTGAAGCTGAAATTCATGTTGTGACTAAGGTTCAAAATGTCCAAATGTGGATTGAAAACCCTCACGTTTTTGCCGTGCATGCCTACGAGGGAAGTATTTGGAAATTAGCTAATCAACTACGTAAAATTGGTTTTGACGCCATTGTCGACCTTCATAAAAACCTTCGATCACATCTGCTTTGTGCCCTTTTATTTAGGTGGCCTTATCAAATCAATAAATTTACTGCAGAGCGGAAATTACTCGTTAAAAAGAAAATTAATCAACTACCTAAGCAACATATAGTCGATCGGAATTTTGACTCTTTGAAATCATTAGGAATCATCCATGATCAGCAAGGTTTAGATTTTTTCATTCCAAAGAATCAAGAAATTAATCCCCATGATATAGGTGTTAAGGGTAAATACCTCGTCTATGCCATCGGCGCCCAGCACATTACTAAAGTGCTTTCCTATCCTAAAATGATCGAGTTATGTGATCGATTGGAGGTTCAAATAGTTCTGATTGGAGATGAATGGGATGCGCATTATGGCTATCGATTATCGACCTTGTTTCCAGAAAAAGTGATCGATTACTGTAATAAAACGAGCATTGCGCAGTCGGCAAGTCTGATGCAACAAGCTGAGTTTGTCATCACGCATGATTCATCCATGATGCATATTGCTGCTGCCTTGAAAAAGAAAATATTTGTCATTTGGGGCAGTACGCATATTGATTTTGGCATGTATCCCTATCAAACTGAATTTGTTTCTATTTCTAATGAAGAGCTAGCTTGTCGGCCTTGCACGACTCAGGGCACTAATTTTTGTCCCTTAATTCATTTTGATTGTATGAGTAAAATTTCTTTGGAACCTATTTATAGCGCGGCTGCATCCTTATGAAAAATATATCATTTGCTTTAATCCAATTGTCCTGCGACGAAGATCAGTCGAAAAATGCGGAAAAAACCTTTTCAGCGATTCGAGAGTCAGCATCAAAGGGAGCCCAAGTTATTTGCCTTCAAGAATTATTTCAGTCGGTCTATTTTTGTTTTGAAGAAAATCCTACCTTCTTTGATTTAGCTGAAACGATTCCGGGTCCATTGACTCATCGACTAAGTGATTTGGCCTCAGAGTTAGGGGTGGTGATCGTCGCATCCATGTTTGAAGAAAGGGCGGCTGGTATTTTTCACAACACCACTGCGGTGATTGATGCGGATGGGAAATACCTGGGTAAATATCGAAAAATGCATATTCCAGATGACCCTGGGTATTATGAGAAATATTATTTCACCCCGGGGGATTTGGGGTATTTAGTTTTTGATACTCAATTTGCCAAAATTGGTGTGCTGATTTGTTGGGATCAATGGTATCCTGAGGCGGCCCGTTTAACCGCTTTGAAAGGGGCGGAAGTGTTGGTTTATCCCACAGCGATTGGTTGGGATTTAGAGGAAAAAAACAATGAAATAAATCGAGAACAATATCAGGCTTGGCAGACGATTCAGCGGTCACATAGTGTGGCTAATGGAATTCCGGTGGTATCGGTAAACCGAGTAGGCATAGAGCATGGTCAGCAATTTTGGGGTGGAAGTTTTGTTTCCAACGCTTTTGGTCGTGTCATTTTCCAAGCATCTCATGATCAAGAGGAAGTAGCTGTTGTAGCTGTAGACGTAGATTCTAGTGAATATTACCGCAAAACATGGCCATTTTTTAGGGATCGTAGAATTGATTCCTATGGCGATATCACCAAGCGCTTTAATGATTAATTACTCGATAAGGTCTCCCAAAAACATTAAGTAAGGAGCGCCTAGCCCTGAGTCTATGTCCTTAAATCTGTGGTAATTACCTGAAATCAGATTTAATAAGGTCTTTTTTAATCTTTTCCAACGAGCTTTTGGAAGGTTTGCCCTTCGATTATAATATTCAATTTTGGTATCTAACGGCTCAAAAGATTGGTTGGGAAATTTTTCGGCAATGGCAATTTTGAGTTGGCTTAAATAATCCAATCTTTTTGAATAATGGCCAATTTTTTCTGTATGAGGTCTTTTCACCCTTTCCCAAAGGGTAGGCGGAGTTCCTTGGAAACCTAAAACTCCCACTTGTTGCTCTGAATGTTGGCGATATTGTACGTAAGAAGCCGGTATAAATGAAATTTTATTTTCTAAAGAAGCGGCAATTCCCATCCATGCGTCATGTAAAAAATAGCTAGGCATATTGGAAGGGAATGGAGATATTTTAGCAAAAAATGATTTCCGTAAGCACATGGTACACCCGGTTACCCGATTCCCATCTAATAATAATTCTAACGATTTTCCCGCTTTCCACTCTTTTTGTTGCCGCTCTCTAAATCGAAATTTAGACCAAAGCTTCTTGCCAGATATTTGGCCAAATTCATCCACTAACACCGCATCCGTGAATGCTACATCGATTTCGGGTCTTTGATTTAAATACGTTACAATTCGTTCAATTTTTTGGCTGTCCCAAAAATCATCTTGGTCTGCCGGAAAAATATAATCACCCGTACATGCAGAAATGGCTTTTTCGAAATTACGGTAGGTCCCTAATCGAGTTGGATTTTGATGGATTTGTAAAGGCAACTTGTCTTTGTACTGAAGAAGAATTTCCATGGTCTTGTCCGTTGACCCCTCGTCAAAGACCATAACTTCATCGATTGGCATGGTTTGGTCGACCAAACTTGCCAATTGAGTTCTTAGAAATTTCTCCCCATTAAGGGTACAAAGTGCAACTGATATTCTCAAAACAATCTCTTTTTAATGGGCTTCAAGCCAGTTAGCTCCCACGCCAATTCCTGTTTCCATCACCACGCCCAAATCCAATGCATGACACATAATGTCATTTATTTTGTCACGAAGGTAATTAATTTCGCTAATATGTGCATCAAAAACCAGTTCGTCATGCACAGTTAAAATCATTTTGGACTTCAATTTTTCTTTTTCTAAGAAATTCTGAATCTGTATCATGGCGACTTTGATCATGTCTGCCGCCGAACCTTGAATAGGAGCATTGATTGCATTTCGCTCTGCAAATCCCCTTTCATTCATGTTGGCCGACATGATATCGCGCAAATACCTGCGCCTTCCCAATACCGTTTCTACATACCCTAATTCCTGCGCACTATGAACACAGGTGTCCATATACGTTTTTACTTTTGGGAATTCAATAAAATATTGATCGATAATTTCTTTTGCCTCTGTTCTCGATATGGCTAATTGGCCCGCTAATCCAAAGGCCGAAACGCCATAAATGATCCCAAAATTGACCGTTTTCGCTTTTCTACGCATATCAGAATTTACCTCTTCTAAAGGTACATGGAATACTTTAGCTGCGGTAGCTTTATGTACATCTAGGCCTTTGTTAAACGCTTCAAGCATCGAATCGTCTTGAGAAAAAGCGGCCATAATCCGAAGTTCTATTTGCGAATAATCAGCTGATAAAATCTGGTATTCTTCGTTTCTCGGTATAAATGCTTTTCTGATTTCGCGTCCCCTAACCGTCCTTATGGGGATATTTTGCAAGTTGGGGTCCTTGGAAGACAACCTTCCCGTAGCCGTTACCGCTTGCATAAATGACGTATGAATCCGACCGGTTTTACTTGAAATTAATTCCGGTAAGGCATCTACATAGGTCGACTTTAATTTTTGGAGTTCGCGAAAATCTAAAATCAGTGAAGCAATCGCATGCTCAGATTCCATTTTTGATAGAATTTCTTCCCCCGTCATGTATTGACCTGTTTTTGTTTTCTTCGCTTTAGGATCTAGTTTTAATTTTTCAAATAAGATTTCCCCCAACTGTTTCGGGGATGCAATGTTAAATTCTTGTCCCGCCGCTTCATAAATTTTTTGTTGGACTGCCTTTGAATCTACCTCCAATACTTTAGACATTTCTTTTAAAAATGGAATGTCTAAATTGACTCCCTCTCTTTCAATCGATGATAATACGCGGGAAAGCGGCATTTCAACTTCCTGTAAGAGCGATATGGCCTTCGGGTTTGATGTTAGTTTTTGGTCTAGAATAGGTTTTAATTGGAAGGTGATGTCGGCATCTTCAGCCGCATATTCTTTGACAGCCATTAAATCAGCATCTCTCATATTTCCCTGCTTGACCCCTTTTTTGCCTATCAAACTTTCGATCGACATAGGTTCGTAATTTAAATAGGACATGGCCATGGCGTCCATATTATGACGTTTTTCGGGCTCGATTAAGTAATGGGCCAACATCGTATCGTAAATATCTCCTTTGATTTCGATGCCATAGTTGGCCAATACACTCATATCATATTTGATATTTTGAGCAATTTTTTGAATCGATTCATTCGCAAATATTTCTTTGAAGAGGTCCACTTGCTTTTGGCATTCCTCTTTGTTTTCAGGAAAGGGTACATAAAATGCCTCTGACTTTCGGTAAGCAAACGACATTCCCACAAGCTCCGCTTCCACGACCGACAAGCTAGTCGTCTCAGTATCAAAGCAAAATGATAATTGTCGGGCTAAAAAACTAATCAACGATTTGATGGCAGCTTCGCCTTGTATCAAATGATATTGATGCTTTGTGTTTTGTAAATTGTTAAAACTAAAATTAGTGGGCTCGCTAACGTTATCCTCTATACTTTCAACATTTTTGTTGGTAACAGGTTGGGCCGCTGCAGCAAACATATCCATTTGGTTGGCGTCCTTCTTAGGCGCTATCTTAGTAGGCTCCGCTATAGCTACTGGATTTTCTTCTCCTAAAATTCTTTTCCTTAACGTTCGAAATTCTAATTCGTCTAACAGCGGCTCTAAAAGCGCACGATTAGGTGGTGTGGCAATTAATTTCTCTTCTTCATATTCGATGGGAACTTCACATAGGATGCGTGCAAGGTGTTTTGATAGGATTCCCTGCTCTCTAAAATTGATTAAATTTTCTTGCAATTTTCCTTTTAAAAGATCCGTATTTTCTAATAAATTTTCCAAGGACTCATATTCTTCTAATAGTTTTTGTGCCGTCTTTTCCCCGATGCCTGGAATTCCTGGAATATTATCGACGGCATCGCCCATCAGGCCAAGCATGTCGATGACTTGGTCAACATTTTTTATATTCCAACGCGCACAAACCTCTTTGGGACCTAAAACTTCAACCCCTTTTCCCATGAAAGCAGGTTTATACATTTTGATTCGTTCTTCGACTAATTGACCATAATCTTTATCTGGTGTCATCATATAAACGACAATTTCCGGATTTTCTTTAACCGCTTTTTTTGCGATTGTCCCGATGATGTCATCCGCTTCATAACCATCTAAGATCAGAATAGGGATATCCAGCGCTTCCACCATTCGCTTCACATAGGGAATGGCAATGGTGATATCTTCCGGCTGTTTCTCTCGTTGCGCTTTATAGGGAGTATATTCGATGTGTCGGAAAGTAGGTGCGTGAGTATCAAAAGCCACGCCTAAATAATCAGGTTTTTCCTTTTGGATAACCTCTAAAATAGTGTTGGTAAATCCGAAAACAGCACTGGTATTGATTCCTTTTGACGAAATTCTGGGTATTTTAGCAAATGCAAAATGAGCTCGATAAATGAGTGCCATCGCATCAAAGAGGAATAATTTTTTCATAGAATTTAATTAAATTTGTAGGGCTTTACCTTGAGTAAAGATATGAAATAAATTATCGAATATGAACTTAGCCGAGCTTCGAATCAATTATCTAAAAGGAGAATTATTGGAATCCTCTGTGGATAAAAATCCTTTTGAACAATTTAAAAAATGGTTTTCGGAGGCCAAAGATAGTCAGGTGCCTGAACCCAATGCCATGCATGTAAGCACCTTAGGAGAAAATGGGATGCCAAATGGACGTATCGTGTTATTGAAGAATGTTGGCAAGGGATTTTCATTTTATACCAATTATAATTCAAGTAAAGCGGAGTCTTTAGACAAGCATCCTCAAGCATGCATCACTTTTTTTTGGGCCGAATTAGAACGCCAAATTCGAATTGAAGGTATCACGCATAAGGTAGATTCAGCCACCGCTGAAATATATTTTAAAAATAGACCTCGTGAATCACAATTGGGTGCCTGGGTTTCCGAACAAAGTGCTCGCATCGAATCACGTTCCGTTTTAGAATCAACATTTAAGGAATTAGAAGCGAAGTATGCGGGTCAGGTAATACCCAAGCCACCACATTGGGGCGGTTTTGAATTGATTCCCTCTTATTTTGAATTTTGGCAAGGCCGGACCTCGCGATTACATGATCGAGTGATTTATGAATTGGAAGGAGATAACAGTTGGAAAATAGGCCGACTAGCGCCTTAATTCTAAGTAAATAAATTCGTTACCTGCAGGGTCTTTTGGCTTTGAAAACCTTCGCCATATTTCACCCCTATTTTATGGCCCATTTCTTGAGCTCTCGCTTGAATAAAGGATAAGAAATCAGGACTTGAAATATAGGAATTGGGTTCTAGGGATCTAGGGTCAAAAAACTGGCTTTTAAATGCTCGGATCGAATGCTCTTTAGTTTCCCAATGTTCGCTGATATCGATCACAAAATCAGGTTCTACATATCGATCTTGAATATAATGATATACATGTTTAGGACGCCAAGCCGCTTGATCCATATTCGATTGTGAATCAATCGTTTGGATCATTCGAAGTCCTGATAAAAAACACGCGTCGATGGCCAATTTAGCTCCTTTTTCATGGTCAGGATGCCTATCCTCTAGCGCATTGGCTAATACAATCTCGGGTCTGTATCGTCTGATTACTTCCATTAAGATTAATTGGCTTGCCTGGTCATTTTGGAAAAAACCGTCAGCTAATCCCAAATTTTCTCTAGCATGTAATCCTAAGATTTTGGTTGCTTCATTCGATTCTTCTAAACGGATTTCAGGAGTACCTCTTGTCGCCATCTCACCCCTGGTAAAATCGACAATGCCCACCTTTTTTCCTTGCACTATATAGGACAGAATGGTTCCAGCGCAACTTAATTCCGCATCATCAGGATGCGCGGCCATGACCAAGATATCAAGTTTTATAGCCATATCAATGAATTCTTAAACGCCTTCCGGCCCGAATGGTTGACGACAATCGCAAACCATTTAATCGGGCTAATTTAGAAACTGACATCCCGGCTCTTTGGGCAATGGAATACAATGAATCTCCATTACGAACTCTTGTCCAAGCTTTTCTTCTTGTCCTAATTTTATCTCCAACACTTCCATATTCGTTTCTGAGTGATAATGCTCGGGTGTTAAAGGTTTGAGCCGTAATCAATAAATGATCCGATAAGGGCTCCCCCGTTCCAAAATTAAATACTTGATTGGGATTAAACGGGTTTCCTTCAAAACGAGTTTCAAAGTGTAAATGTGAACCCGTACTTCTTCCCGTATTACCACCTAAACCGATTTCATCCCCAGCTTTCACAAAAGTTCCCGCTTCTAAGGTTTGTTGGGAAAGGTGCCCGTAAAGAGTTTCTAGCCCATTATAGTGTCTGACAACCATAAACTTTCCGTATCCTCCCCAATCGACACTGGCCATTCGTACAATTCCGTCAAAGGCTGAATAAACGGGGTAACCTGTTTCTAAATCTAGATCCACTCCCGCATGTAATCGACCCCAGCGAGGTCCAAATGGACTTGTTTGTTTGACTAAAGCTAAAGGGGCAGACCAATTTTTACCTGTGGCCAAATTATACAATTCCAAATCAATGGGTTCTTCGAAATCTTTAGCATTGATATCATAAGGGTCGATACTTTTTGTATCCCAAATAGAATAATACGATGCGACGGAAACAAAATCTTCACTGCCTTCCGGTGCATTTTCTTCCTCTATTTCCACCACTAAGGCTTCCCCTTCGTCGATCGATGTGGTATCAAAATTACTGATGGATGCATTAATGACTTTTAAAGGCTCATATTTTCGCTCTTGCATCTCTGAACCTCCTAAAGCTGTAGATCCAGATTCAGATTCAGTTCTAAACTGTAGAGGAGGTAATTCGTCTAAATCACTCTTTTTAGTTTGTTGCTGGTACAGTTGCGCCTGACTTTTAATTTCAATTTTTGTATTCTTTTTAAATAATTTTCTTTCCTGCGCTTTTGATACAAAGCAAGTAAATAATAAGATTAGACCCCAAAATATCGTTTTAAAATTCATGTGCTTTTAATGTGTATGATTAGCGGCCAACCACCTTTCCGCGTCTAGTGCCGCCATGCAACCTGTTCCAGCGGCGGTTACCGCTTGTCGGTACGTGGAATCCTGCACATCTCCACAAGCAAACACACCTGCAATATTGGTTCTCGTGCTTCCTTTTTCTGTGACTAAATATTCTTGATCATCCATTTCTAAAATACCTTTAAAAATGGCGGTGTTCGGTTGATGTCCGATCGCTACAAAAAAACCAGTTAATGCAATTTCTTCTGTGGCTCCACTCACTCTATTTTTTAAGCGAATACCCGTCACGCCAGTTGAATCTCCTAAAATTTCTTCGGTTTCTGAATTCCAGTGAATTTCAATTTTCGGATTATTTTTAACACGATCTTGCATAATTACCGAAGCTCTCATTTCATCTCTGCGTACAATCATGTGAACTTTGGTACATAAATTAGCCAAGTAACTTGCTTCCTCAGCGGCTGTATCTCCCGCTCCCACCACGGCAACGATTTGATTTCGATAAAAGAATCCATCACAAACAGCACAGGCTGAAACGCCTAAGCCATTATATGTGGTTTCTCCTTCTAATCCAAGCCATTTTGCTGAAGCGCCAGTGGCAATAATGATGGAATCCGCTTCAATTTCATCTCCATTATCAATCCAAACTTTTTTGGGATTGGAGATGAAATCTACCTTTTCCGCTAAACCATGACGCACATCCGTGCCAAATCGCTTCGCTTGATTTTCTAAATCAATCATCATCGTAGGACCATCCACACCGGTCGGATATCCTGGAAAATTATCTACTTCAGTGGTTGTGGTCAGCTGTCCTCCTGGTTGGCCCCCCATATACATAATAGGATGCAAACCTGCACGAGAAGCATAAATAGCAGCTGTATAACCTGCAGGACCCGAACCTATAATTAAACACTTGATTTTTTCTGACATAAACTTTGAAATTGAGGCAAATAAATAGCTTGCAAAATTCGGTAAAACTGAGCAGAATCCCAAACGATGTTTTATTATCAATAATTATTACTTTTGCTTAAACCTCTTTCTAACGTATGAAAAAGAATAATATTACCTCAAACCTTACTTTCTGGGTCCTCCTTTCCATCGTTATTGGTGTTATTATTGGTCATTTCAGACCTGATATTGCTCTATACCCTGTATTTGAAAAGAAAATTAATTTTTCACTGCTTGGAACTGAAATTAGTTTTGGGCCTTCTTTAAGTGAGATGTTTAGTGGAATATTTATCAGTTTAGTCAAATTGTTTATCCATCCCATCATTTTCTTGACCATCAGTTTGGGAATTGTTAATATGGGGAATTTGAAAAAAGTAGGTCGAGTGGGCGGGAAGGCCTTATTGTATTTCGAAGTAATTACGACTTTGGCTTTGGTTATAGGGTTGGCCGTTTCTAAATTTCTCCAGCCTGGTATTGGGGTTATTCGGGACGATGTGGCCGGCGGAGATATCTCAAAATACACTCAAAAAGCCGCTGATTTTAGTTGGCTCATTTTTTTAAAAGAAAATTTTACCATCCAAGTATTGATTTTCTCTTTGATTTTTGGTGTCCTCTTGACTTTCATTACCCGAAAGGCAAAAATGATTTCGGGCATGCATCAAGCCTCAGATTGGGTCTTCAAGGGTTTACATTTTATCATGTATTTAGCTCCTTTGGGAGCTTTGGGTGGAATGGCCTTTACGATTGGAAAGTTTGGGATTCATTCTTTATTACCCCTCGCTAAATTGATGATTTCAGTCTATGTTACGATGGGTATATTTGTTTTCGTCATTCTTGGCTTTGTGATGCGTAGTTGCGGGGAGCGAATTTGGAGCTTTTTGAAATTCATTAAGGAAGAACTGTTAATTGTGTTAGGCACTTCATCTTCTGAAGCGGCTTTACCCTCATTGATGAAAAAATTAGAGAAAATGGGCTGTTCCAAATCTGTCGTTGGACTTGTCGTTCCTGCAGGATATTCTTTTAACCTCGATGGAACAAGTATTTACCTATCGATGGCCACTTTGTTTTTGGCTCAGGTTTATGGGATTGATTTATCCTTTGGGCAGTTGTTGACCATCATTGGAGTTTTAATGGTGACTAGTAAGGGTGCTGCCGGGGTGACGGGTAGTGGATTTGTGGTGTTGGCTTCGACCTTGACCGCACTCCAAGTAATACCTTTGGAGGGTTTGGCGCTTTTGTTGGGCGTGGACCGATTTATGTCAGAAGCCCGTGCCATCACGAATTTTATTGGCAATGGAGTAGCTACTGTATGGATTGCCAAGCATGAGAAAGAATTTATCGCACCAGTGTCCGAAATTAAGGATTAGGTTTTAGCCAATCTTCCCTCAATTTGATTTGTTTCCTTGAAGGTAGAATTAGTTCATTAATGGATTTTCTGCTCGATTGAATCGCAAACTCAAAGGGCGCCACTAATTTGATTGTTTCAAATTCTCCTTTGTCGTTTAGGCGTGCGATTTCTAATGTTAATAAATCACCAGGTTTTATTTTCGATAAAACTTGTTGGGTATTTTTCACAAAATTAGGTAGGTCAACAGGCAATTGGTTTACAGAAACCAGTTCGTCTTTGGCTTTTAATTGGAGAGCATTTCCAAACACATTCACCCCTAAATCACTTCCAATAAAGGCCCTTTTCGTTTCTGAGTTTATATTGAGCGTCTGAAAGTCAAAGCCTAAGGTTTTAACGGTATCTTTTTTATTGGGATCAATTTCGTAACCTATGCTATTTAGCCAATCATTTAAGGGGATTTTTTTGTTTCCAGCCACATATAGATTGAAGTATTCTTTTAGGCTAGGGAATTGGGTTATTGAAATCAATTTGTCAAATAATTCATCATCTTTAAATGATTTATTGGGACCGTAAATTTTGGCTAAATCTTGCATCATTTGTTGCGTTCCATAAGCTCCATTTGATTCCTTTCTCAACAATAAATCCAATCCAAAGCCTAATAAAGCCCCTTTTTGGTATACATTACTATATTGATCTTTGTAGGTGTCTAATACCTTTTTGCTCATCTCGGTAAAGGAGATTTTATCGTCAAATTGCATTTGCATCGTTTCCCACTTCTCTTGAATGGTTTGCATGAATTGGGGCAATGTGACAAGTCCATATTTCAATTGCATGTGATGAGCCGCATATTCGGTTAGGCCTTCATATAACCATAAATGTTTGGACATTTTGGGTTGGTTAAAATCAAAATTTCCAATCTCTTCAGAATGAATATTTAAAGGGGTGACAATATGGAAGAATTCATGGGCACAAACGTCTAAAATGGTCTGAGCTAAACTTGAAATATCTCCCTCAGGCAAATAGTAAAAAGAAGATTTAGCATGTTCTAGCGCACCATAACTGCCATTTTTCAGGTTGTCCGAAAGAATGATCAAAAATGCATAACGCTGAATAGGTAAAGTGCCACCCAAATAGTTTTTTTGAGCTTCTAAAAGCGGCTTAATTTTTTCAGCTATTTCTTCAGCGATGATCTTTTTATTGGGTGAAAATAAGGAGATAATTATTTCAGCATTGCCAACTTTCAGAATAGTCGTATCAGGCTTTGCATACATAAATGGGGAATCTACAATTTCGTAGTACGAATTGGCCTTGAAAATATCTTGAGTAGGACTACTTTTTATATCGCTTTTTAAGGAGGAAGTACCCACCATAAACGTAGGTTTATTAATTTCTAATTCAATTTTATTTTTTTCAAATCCTTTGAAATAGCCTAAAAAACCATGCGTATTTAAGGCAAACAAGGAGTCTTTTTGGAAGGAAGTTCCCGCAGGTTCAAATACATATTCCCCGTCAATTTCCGGGCTATCCCAAGTATCATCGACTTGATATGTAATGCGAGTTAATTTACCCGCATTTTTAATTTGGTATTGATTCACATTCTTTTTGACGACCGATAAACTTTTTCCCTGTGTATCAAAAGCTTGAAAATCACTAATATATCTCCCAAAGTCATAGTTGGCATACGTGCCCGGAACAATTTTAGGGAAGAAAAAGTCAATTTGGTCCTCCTTGAATTTGGGTGTTTTCACTTGGACACTTAATTTATCGTTGTTGAGTTTATTCAAATCAATGGAATAAACGATAGAGTTTTGTCCGGATAAATAAACGCTGATGAGTAGCAACGAAGCGATGAATAGATATCGAACGTTTTTAGCTTTTGTAATTGATTGCATCTTTGGGTTCTATTTTTTTGATAAATAAAGTAGGTATGGTGATGGTAATGGCGACTAATAGACAGGTTCCTACATTGACATAGATCCAGGCAGGTGTATCCCAAAGTATGGGTACGGCGTTCATATAGTAATTTTCTGGATCCAATGGGATCAGTTTATAGGTATATTGAATGTAGCAAAAAAGAATGGCGATGATATTACCAATTAATAATCCTCTGAGCAAAATAAAGAATCCGTTCCACCAAAAAATGGTTCGTATTTGTTTTTGAGAGCTACCGAGCGCTTTTAACAAACCCACCATCGGGATTCTTTCCATGATTAACACCCAAAGTGTGGCAATGAGGTTGAAGCAGGCGACCACGAGTAGCAGGGAAATGAAGATGACAATGTTGCGGTCCAACATATTCATCCAGTCAAATAGGGATGGATAGAGTTCTTCAATGGTCTCTAATTTCCATTCGGTTGGTAAAGTCTTTTCTAAATAATAAGCCGCTTGATTTAAATCGACCCCTTTTTCAAGGATGATTTCATAACTTCCGAGGGAGTCCGAGCTCCAGCCATTCATTTTCCCTACCCAGTCACGGTCAGCTAAAATAAAAATCTTATCTAATTCATCTAATCCAGTTTCATAAATTCCAGTTACTTTGATTTTTCTGGGCCGTTCTGGCTGGCTTAAGAAGTATAAAATTAGACTTTGATTCATGCTGATTTTTAATTGTTTGGCAAGAATCTGGCTAATGATCACATCCTGTGCATTTTTTAAATAGGGGAGACCTTGAATTAGATTTTTTTTGATTTGCGCATGCGGCATATCTTGGCCTATACCTTTGATGACAATTCCTGCTAGTCCTGTTTTGCCAACAAGGATACCTGGTTTTTGGATGTGGGATTGGATATGATTGACATAAGTCAGTTCAGAGGTGGACTTTTCCCAAGTGGTGTTTTTATAAATCGGATTTTCTGAAATCGAATGGTTGCCACTCAATTTACTTATACGTATGTCCCCTGAAAAACTAGTTAATTTTTCTTGAATGGCTGATTTGAAGCCAAATAAAATGGCGAAGGCAATTAGGATAATGCTTATGCCCAGAGATATCGTTCCTATGCCCACGAACGTGACGGTCTTAGAAAATGAAGTTTCCTGGGTATTTCTAATCCGGCGGGCTACAAATAAGGGAAAATTCATTTTTAATTTACAAGTTTATAATGCTAAAAAAATATCTGATATTTGACCTGATATTTTAACACGCAAAGAAAATGCTATTGCTTCGATTCTACAAGCTAATCTTATTATTGTTCGTTTTTTATTCATTACCAGCACAGCCGACAGGCAATCCTATGCCAGGTGCTTATTCCACAAGGTCCTATGTGTATTTGTTGAAAAATAAAAAAGTGGCTCTCGTGGTCAACCACACTTCTGTTATTTTAAAGACGCATTTGGCGGATAGTTTGTTGGCTTCTGGCATTCAGGTAACTAAAATTTTTGCTCCAGAGCATGGATTTAGAGGTAGTGCAGATGCTGGGGCTCATGTGGATGATAGCGTAGATCAAAAAACAGGATTGCCCATTATTTCCTTATATGGAACACATAAAAAGCCTACCATGGAGGATTTGAAAAATGTGGATATGGTTGTTTTTGATATTCAAGATGTGGGCGTACGGTTTTATACGTATAGTTCAACGCTTCATTATGTGATGGAGGCCTGTGCTGAAAATAAGGTCCCATTGCTGATTTTAGATCGCGCAAATCCCAATGGACATTATGTCGATGGTCCGGTTTTGGACCGTAATTTTGCCTCATTTGTGGGCCTAAATCCCATTCCTATTATTCACGGCTGCACACTGGGAGAGCTAGCTAAAATGATTAACGGCGAAGGTTGGTTAGCGAATCAGGTAGTATGCGATTTGAAAGTTATTCCTGTGCAGAATTACACGCATGATACTTTTGTGCACATTTCGATTCCCCCATCCCCTAATTTACCCAATGATCAATCCATTGGTTTATATCCTTCCCTTTGTTTGTTTGAAGCGACGCCTGTGAGTATTGGCCGAGGAACTAAAACGCAATTCCAAGTGGCTGGACTTCCTTTGGAAGGTGCGGGCGATTATCAGTTTACTCCAGTTCCTATGGCTGGAGCGATGGATCCGCCCCAAAAAGGTAAACTTTGTTTTGGGTTTAATTTGACTACGGTACCCGTGCGCCAATTGGGTTTCAGTTTAAAATATTTGCTTTATTTTTTCAATAAAATGGGTAAAAGTGAAAGCTTCTTTTCAAGCCCATCTTTTTTTGATAAACTGGCCGGGACAGATACCTTACGCAAGCAAATGCTAGCTGGCCAAACGGAAACTCAAATTCGTGCTACTTGGGAACCCGCTTTAAAAGTTTATTCTCAAATGCGCTTACGTTATTTATTGTACAAATAGATTTTTCCAAGGGAATAATCGGTTTCTGACTGAAATTTCCGACCTTTGCTCTTTATTTTTTATCAATTTGTATGGCGGAAAAGATTATTATCCTTGACTTTGGTTCTCAAGTAACTCAGCTAATTGCTCGGCGTGTACGAGAAATTAAAGTTTATTGTGAGATTCACCCTTTTAATAAAATCCCAGTTTTAGACGATTCCGTGAAGGGGATTATTTTGTCAGGTAGCCCTTGTTCGGTTCGCGATGCGGATTCGCCAAGTATTGATTTGGCATTATTTGGTGACCGACCTGTGTTGGGTATTTGTTATGGGGCCCAATTATTAGCTCATTTAGGAGGTGGTTCTGTGCAGGCATCTGCGCATCGGGAATATGGAAGAGCGCATATGGATTCGAAAAAATCAAATGCCTTATTGGATGGATTATCTGCAAAAAGCCAAGTATGGATGTCTCATGGCGATACGATCATGGAGTTGCCAACGGACTATGAGGTGATTGGAAGTACAGAAACGGTGCGTGTGGCTGCATTTTCTCATATATCTAAACCGATATTTGGAATACAATTTCATCCTGAAGTAACTCATTCTACGGAGGGTGGGGAATTAATTAAAAATTTTGTGGTTGGTATAAGTGGATGTTCACAAACTTGGACTTCCGATTCCTTTGCCGAAACTTCGATTGCCGCTTTAAAGGAAAAGTTGGGAAATGATAAAGTAGTTTTAGGTTTATCTGGGGGAGTCGATAGTTCCGTGGCGGCCGTTTTATTGCATCGGGCGATCGGTGAAAATCTGTATTGTATCTTTGTCGACAATGGATTGTTGCGTAAAAATGAGTTTGAAAAAGTGCTAAAATCGTACCATACCTTGGGATTAAATGTTAAGGGGGTTGATGCCAAAAAGCTTTTTTATGATGCCTTGGCCGGACTTTCTGATCCTGAAGAAAAACGTAAAGCGATAGGCAAAACGTTTATTGACGTCTTTGATCACGAATCCCATTTGATCGAAGGGGTTTCCTGGTTAGGCCAAGGAACTATTTACCCAGATGTGATTGAAAGTGTCAGTGTGAATGGTCCTTCGGCGACGATAAAATCCCATCATAATGTGGGTGGATTACCCGATTTCATGAAATTAAAGGTGGTTGAGCCTTTGAATACGCTCTTTAAAGATGAGGTTAGGTTAGTGGGCAAGACTTTAGGTGTGCCCCAAGAAATTTTAGGGCGTCATCCCTTTCCTGGACCAGGCTTAGCGATTCGTATTTTAGGAGATATCACACCAGAAAAAGTGGATATCTTGCAAAAAGTAGATGCCATTTTTATTAATGGCTTGAAGCAAGATGGTTTATATGACCAAGTATGGCAAGCGGGAGCTATTTTATTACCGGTCCAATCGGTCGGTGTGATGGGTGATGAACGCACCTATGAACAAGTAGTTGCCTTACGTGCTGTGACTAGTTTGGATGGAATGACGGCAGATTGGTGCCATTTGCCCTATGAATTTTTAGGTCGAATTTCCAATGAAATCATTAACCAAGTGAAGGGTGTAAATCGAGTGGTGTATGATATTTCGTCTAAACCACCGGCTACCATTGAGTGGGAGTGATTTTAGGTAATAGGTATTAGGTAAGAGGGATTAGGTAATAGGTATCAGGTAATAGTGTCTTGTCCTGAAATAGGTTGACTTTGGGTTGATTAATAATTATTTGTAAATATATATTTAAGCTGCATATAATTCAACTGGTTTTTTCATTTTTAAGGCTAAATGTGGCCTTAATTCATTGTAGGTTTTGATGGCTTGTAGAACTGCCTTCTGGGCGGTTTTCAAGTCTTTGTATGTTGAGTCTAAATTGAATTCATTTTTCAGTATTCCATTGACCCTTTCTGCCATCGCATTATCGTAACAATTTCCTGCTTCGCCCATACTCACTTGTATGCCGTTTTGTTCCAATAATCCAACATATTGGTTGCTACAATACTGGATCCCCCGGTCTGAGTGGTGAATCGTATTCTTCCCAAT
>CAMDRO010000038.1 GCA_945906795.1 Spirosoma fluviale | reverse complement strand
GAAAAGTATAAAGAACCCATTACCTATACTCCCTTATTATTTATGGCGACAGCTTTGGCAATTAAAGACTTCCCCGGAATGAACATATCGGTAGAAGGTAATTTCATCGTTCAACACGCCCAAATTAATATTGGAATGGCAGTAGCATTGCCCAATGGCAATTTAATTGTACCCGTTATTCATGAAGTTGACAAATTGTCATTAGTAGATCTAACTAAAAAAGTGAATGATTTGTCAAACCGTGCAAGGCTAAACAAGCTGAAGCCAGCCGACTTAGAAGGGGGTACATTTTCAATTTCCAATATTGGTTCTTTTGGTAATTTGATGGGTACGCCCATTATCGTTCAACCTCAAGTGGGTATTTTAGCTTTTGGCCTGATCGAAAAAAAGGCCTCAGTGGTGAGTCGGCCAGAAGGCGATTCAATCGAAGTGCGCCAAAAAATGTTTATTTCGCACTCTTATGACCACCGCATTATTGACGGTAATTTAGGTGGCGGATTCCTTAAAAGGGTATCTGATTATTTAGAAAAGTTTAACTTCCCAGAAGAAATATAAAAAGCCCTCGTTAAGGGCTTTTTATGATGTTAAAATTTTGCGTCTGCTGGCTTAATATTGGGTTTGATTATTTTCACCCACGTTAATAGTTTTATCACAGGATAGGTAGGATCGAACTCAAACCATTTAGAAGCAAAATTTACTTGGTTAGGTAATTTATGATGGTTATTTTGAAATAATTCACCCATCATGAGTACGTCAAATACCAAAGAATTTTTCGAATGATCATGGTTATCATAATTTTGATATCCATATTTATGACCAGACCAATTAACGATGGCACCATGCACCGGACCCATTAAAAAATGTACCGGTAATAAAAGGAAAAATGCCCAATGCATGTCAAAATAGATGTATGCAATGATATAAAATGAGGCATAAGCCAAGCCCCAACCTATCCGAGAAATCCAAGAGTCCCCTATCTTTTCAATCGTTTTAGAGACTGGATAATCATGCTCAAATCGATCTTCAACGCTACTCTTTCTATTTAATACTGCATTGTACAGATCCTTTGTTTTCCACATCATCGTGAAGACATTGTTCGAAAACATAGGAGAATGTGGATCTTTTTTAGTGTCTGAAAATGCGTGATGCATTCTGTGCAAGACCGCATATGCTCTAGGACTTAAAAAAGAAGATCCCTGAGATAAATAGGTCAAGAAATAAAAGAATTTTTCCCAAAATTTATTCATAACAAACATTTTGTGTGCTGAATACCGATGAAGAAAAAAGGTTTGGCTAAATAATGAAATATACCAATGTATGACGAAAGCGGGAAGTACTAATTGCATTTTTTCTTTTTAAAATTTAGTTACAAATATAATAAGCATTTTTATACTCTTTTTGTTTTGATTCTTTTAAATAATTAATTTTTGTCAATTTTATGGATTGCTGAATGCATATTGAATAATATTGGCTCCCATCTTTAAAGCTTCTTGATGTTTTTCAGCAGGATCCGTATATGTACCAACATCCTCCCACCCATTTCCCAAATCACTCTCATAAGAATAAAAACAAATTAGTCTACCCTTGTAAATGAGTCCAAATCCCTGTGCAGGTTTTCCATCATGCTCATGAATTTTAGGTAAGCCTGCCGAGAAATTATATGTTTGGTGATAAATAGCATGCGTAAATGGAAGTTCCACAAATTCCAATGAAGGAAATACTTTTTTCATTTCCCTTCTTATATATACATCTAATCCATAATTGTCGTCTATATGAAGAAAACCTCCTCCCAGTAAATAAGTCCTTAAATTTTGTGTTTCAGTATCATTGAATAAAATATTTCCATGTCCTGTTAAGTGTATGAACGGATAATTGAATAATTGTTTGCTTGTTAATTCGACCGTTTCAGGTGTGGTTGAAAGTTTTAAAGGTAGGTTTGAATTGCAAAAATTAATCAAATTGGGCAACGAAGTTTTATTGGCATACCAATCTCCTCCCCCTGAATACTTCACTTTAGCCAATTTTATTTGACCTAAAATTTGTGAGCTAAAAAACAATAAATACAAGAATACGATTCTATTCATGGAACGCATGTATCAAATGGATACTGTGTGTGGCTGCGATGCAAGCAGTTTCTGTTCGTAAAATTGCTTTGCCTAAACTAAAGGGTAGCCAGCTATTTGCCAACAAAGAATCGCTTTCTTCCCTTGAAAAATCACCCTCTGGACCAATCAGAATATTGAAATTCAGGTTTTTATGCAAAATTTTAAACAGAGGTTGATCCGCTGGATCAGCTATATGAGCAAATAAATATTGATTTAATAATCTTGGGGTCATAGGCAATGGGATGATTTCTTTAATCGAAATCATAGGCCTAATCTCAGGTAAAAACAAGTTTTTAGATTGTTTTAAAGCTGATATGGCTATTTTTTCTAATCGGTTTATTTTAATTTCCTTTCGTTCAGAATATCTAGAATGAAAAAAACCTATTGAATGAATGCCGAGTTCAGTACACTTTTCAACCATCCATTCCATTCGCTCCATTTGTTTTGTGGGCGCCACCCAAAGCGAAATGCCGTATTTGGGTTTTTTAATTTCTTCCAAAACAAGCAATGACTTGAAAGTTGTCTTTTTAGAATCTACAAACTCTAATTCTGCCTGAAAGCGTTTCCCTTTTCCATTCAAAATTTGAATTTGATCTCCAATTTTTAACCGCAATACCCTACAGGCATGAAAAGATTCTTCTTCACTTAAAAAAGACTTCAATTCAGGTTCCGATGCATAAAAAACCGGACAGCTCATCTACTCTTCTTCTGTTTTAAATGAATATAAGGAAGAATCTAGTTTGAGGCTATTCGAATTGAAATCTGAAATGAATTTCTCAATGACTTCGTCTTCTAATGCTGCTACGTATAATGCCGCCTCTAAGCCGATACCAAAATCAAATGCTTCATCTAATTCCACATACTCACTTACTTTAACGTCATCGTTCTCTTCTATTTCATCAATGATTTCTAAAATCATCATTTCGACTTCATCATCTAAAGCCTCATTGGCTTGGTAGGTTTCATCTCGATTTTCAATGGGTACATATAAAGGAAATTGCTCGATAGCCTCACGCTCCGCTTCTTCATATATTGTACTCGAGTAATGTAATTGAAGCGTGCAAAGTATTGCATCGTATACGACTTCTCTCTCCTTATAGTTACCTACAAATTGAATATGAACCATTTCTTTATCATTTCCCATCGGTAAATCTTCATCATCGATGACAATAAATGATTTATTTTCGGCAGCACAAAGCGCTTTTAGATTAGCTATTTCTTCAGCTAAAAATCCAGGATTATCTTGTTTAAACATAAAGATTATTGGCTATTTAATTAATAATAATTCTCTGTACTTAGGTAATGGCCATTCATCGTCGTCTACAATGAGTTCTAATTTATCCACAGCATACCTAATTTCTTCAAAGAACCCTTTTACTTTCGTTCCATACATGGTGGCTCTTTCCTCTAAATTCTCAACGTTATTAGCCGTTTTTCTAGCCTCTGTCATTTCATTTTGTAGACGAACTATCGTCGACGTATATTCAGAAATCTTTTTAATCATTTCGATCGTTGGCGCAAAATATTGTGGATCAATGCCAATCTCTTTTTGCCCCTTTACATTTTCAACCAATTGAGTTTGATACTTTAATGAGGTAGATACGATGTGGTTAATCGCCATATCTCCAATCACCCTGGACTCAATTTGAATTTTTTTGATGTAATTTTCTAATTCAATTTCATGCCTTGCATGCATCTCCTCTTTCGAATATATCCCATGTTTGGTAAATAATTCAATCGATTCTGGTCGAGCATAAACTGCTAAAGCCTCTGGGGTGGTCTTTAAATTAGACAAACCTCTCTTGGCCGCTTCTTCTACCCATTCTTCTGAATATCCATTTCCCTCAAAGCGGATCTTTTTAGACTCTTTCACATATTTCTTAAGGACTTCCATAATGGCTAATTCCTTTTTAACCCCTTTTTCGAGGACAACTTCCACCTCTTTTCTAAATATAATTAATTGGTCTGCAACAATCGTATTTAAAATCGTCATGGGTGCAGCCGAATTTGCGGAAGAGCCAACCGCTCTGAATTCAAATTTATTGCCCGTAAAGGCAAATGGAGAAGTTCTGTTTCGATCTGTATTGTCTAAGAGTAAAGAAGGAATTTTATTGATACCCAATTTCAAATAAACATTATCCCCTTTTTCTAAATGAATGTCATCTAAATCACTCATGTTTTCCATCTCATCCAATACTTGACTCATGGTAGAGCCCAAAAATACCGACACAATGGCTGGAGGGGCTTCATTCGCTCCTAAACGATGTTCGTTTCCAGCTGAGGCAATGGACGCGCGCAACAAATCGGCATGATCATGAACCGCCTTTAAGGTGTTCACAAAAAAGGTAAGAAAACGTAAATTTTCCTTTGGTTTTGAAGATGGAGCTAACAAATTAATGCCCGTATCAGTCGCCAGAGCCCAGTTGTTATGCTTACCACTTCCATTAATACCCGCAAAAGGTTTTTCATGAAACAATACTTTTAATTTATGCTTTGAAGCTACTTTTGACATTAAATCCATCAACAAAGCATTGTGGTCACAGGCTAAGTTGGCTTCTTCGAAGGTCGGCGCCACTTCGAATTGTGCAGGAGCAACTTCATTATGCCGAGTCCTAACCGGCATTCCTAATTTCATTGCTTCTATTTCAAAGTCAACCATAAATGAATTTACCCGATTGGGTATCGAGCCAAAATAGTGATCTTCTAATTGTTGGCCTTTAGCCGGCGCATGACCGAAAACAGTCCTACCCGCCATCATTAAATCAGGTCTCGCATTAAATAATGCTTCATCTATGACAAAATATTCTTGCTCAGCTCCTAAGGTAGGAATTACTTTACTCACGTCTCGATTAAAAAATTCTTTTATAACCAAAGTGGCTGCTTTATCAATCAACTCTATTGATTTTAATAGGGGCGTTTTGTAATCCAAAGCTTCGCCCGTGTAGGAAACAAAAACAGATGGAATACATAAGGTAGCAGTTCCGGCGGCATTTTCCATGATAAAGGCGGGAGAAGAAGGATCCCAACCGGTATACCCTCTAGCTTCGAACGTGGACCTAATTCCACCGTTTGGAAATGATGAAGCATCGGGTTCTTGTTGTACTAAGGCAGATCCTTTAAACTTTTCTACCGCCTTGCCCGAACTTAAATCAATATCTAAAAATGAATCGTGTTTTTCTGCAGTAGTCCCTGTTAAAGGCTGAAACCAGTGGGTGTAATGCGTAGCCCCTTTTGAAATAGCCCAAGACTTCATGGCAGCGGCCACTTCATCGGCCGCATCGCGGTCAATCTTAGTTCCAGAATTTATAGCTGTATTGATCTTTAAATATGCTTCAGGAGATAATAATGAACGCATCACTTCATCATTGAAGGTCATGCTGCCATAATAATCTGTTACTTTCTCGGTGGGTAATTTTACATGTATACTAACCCGCGATTGAGCTAATTCTAATGCCTTAAATCGAGTAATGGCCATAAGTTTTCTTATTTTATATATAGAGTAAAAATAACCAATTTATACCAATAATTTAAAAATTGACGAAAGGAATTTTTGAAATATAATTTTCATTGAAATAATTAAATTTTTTTAATAAAATTGAATTATAGGTTCTTAAACGTGTAAGATTTTTCAAAAAATCGTTGCAATTGTTAAAATCAAGTTTAAATTTGTAGTTAATTGAAATATAAATGTATTTATTAACAAAAACACGTTTAAAATTATGGCTAAGTCTAAATTGGAGTACATTTGGTTGGATGGGTACAAACCTACCCAGAGTTTACGTTCTAAAACTAAAATCGAAAATAATTTTAGTGGTAAGTTAGCGGATTGTGATATGTGGTGTTTTGATGGTTCATCGACGGAGCAAGCTCCAGGTGGTTCTTCAGATTGTCTTTTGCGTCCTGTATTTATTTGCCCAGATCCAGCACGTAAAAATGCATACTTAGTGATGTGTGATGTTTTAAATTCAGATGGAACTCCGCACGTGAGTAATGGTCGTGCGACAATTGAGGATGATGATAATGATTTTTGGTTCGGATTTGAACAAGAATATTTTTTATGGGATCCAGAAACAAATAAGCCATTAGGTTTTCCAGCAAATGGATATCCAGCTCCACAAGGGCCATATTATTGTTCAGTAGGAGCATCGAATGCCTACGGACGTGAGATTGTAGAAGAGCATTTAGATTTATGTATTGAAGCTGGACTTAACATTGAAGGCATTAATGCTGAGGTGGCTGCTGGTCAGTGGGAATTCCAAATGTTTGCTAAAGGAGCTAAGGAAGCTGGTGATCAAATTTGGATAGGACGTTATTTGTTAGAACGTATAGGTGAGAAATTTGGGGTATCTATCAACTGGCACTGTAAGCCTTTGGGCGAATTGGATTGGAATGGATCAGGGATGCATGCCAACTTCTCTAACACAGCATTACGTACGGCGGGTAAAAAAGAAACGTATGACGCTATATGTTCAGCATTTGCTCCCTTTGTTAAAGAGCATATTGACGTTTATGGTGCAGACAATCATTTACGTTTAACGGGTAAACACGAAACTCAATCGATTGATTCTTTCTCCTATGGGGTATCTGATCGTGGTGCGTCTATTCGTATCCCTATCGCTACCGTAGAAAAAGGATGGAAAGGTTGGTTAGAAGATCGTAGACCTAATTCTGCTGCAGATCCTTATAAAGTAGCTGCGCGCATTATTAAGACAGTTAAAACAGCCAAATATTAATTTATCTTGCATTTATATAATTTATGAAATGAAATGGCGGGTTTTCCCGCCATTTTTGTTTTACCTTTGTGCTCTTATTTTAAGAAATGAAAAAGGTCGCTTTTTATACCTTAGGTTGTAAATTGAATTTTGCAGAATCTAGTTCAATTGCGCGTAGTTTAGAACCTATGGGTTTCTCTCGCGTGGATTTTCAAGATTCTCCAAATTTGTTTGTCATCAATACTTGTAGTGTGACCGAGCAAGCCGATAAAAAGTGTAAAAAAGTAGTTCGAGAAGCTAAAAAAATTAATCCAGCAGCCACGGTGGTTATCATGGGTTGCTATGCTCAATTGAAACCCGAAGAAATTTCTAATATTCCTGGGGTAGATTTAGTTTTAGGGGCCAACGAAAAATTCCAAATGCCTGATTTAATCCTCCCCTATTTAAATAAGAAAAACACAAGTCTTCCTAAATTACTAACCTCAGAAATTAAGTATGACTTAGATTACCATGCTTCTTATTCCGTTAATGATCGAACAAGGACATTTTTGAAAGTACAAGATGGATGTGATTATCCCTGCTCATATTGCACAATTCCGCTCGCTCGTGGTCAATCTAGATCAGATAGCGTGGAAAGTGTACTCGCTTTAATCGAGGAAATTGCCTCAAAAGAGGTAAAAGAAATCGTATTAACGGGAGTGAATATTGGCGATTTTGGAATTCAACAAGGAAAACGTGAAGAAACTTTTTTTGATTTAATCAAAGCGATTGAGTTTAAAACTAGTATCAGCCGATTTCGCATTTCTTCCATTGAGCCTAATTTAATTACACCTGAAATAATTACTTTCTTGTCAAGCTCGAAGTCTTTCGTTCCTCACTTTCATATTCCTTTGCAATCTGGGTCAAATACAGTTTTGAGATTGATGAAACGTAGATATCAACGTGAATTATATGTAAACCGAGTGTCATTAATTAAATCTCTAATGCCAAATGCCTGTATTGGCGTCGATGTTATTGTTGGTCACCCAGGTGAAACCCCCGAATTATTTTTAGAAACCTATCAGTTTTTACAGGAACTTGATATCGCTTATTTACATGTTTTTCCTTATTCAGAAAGACCCAACACTTTTGCCACTGAAATCTTCCCCAAAATGGAGGGCACTCAAAAATCAAAAAGATCTAAAATGTTACACATACTTTCTGATAAAAAAAGACGTGCTTTTTATGAAAGCCAATTAGGGAAAAAGGGTGAAGTTTTGTTTGAAGAATCCAATGAAAATGGTTTGATGGAAGGGTTTTCTGAAAACTATGTTCGGGTTAAGTCCCCATACGACCCATTGTTAATTAATACGATCCAACCCGTTCGCTACAAATCCATCGCTGAAAATGGGGAAGTCATGGGAGATATTTTATTCTCAAATGCCATGGCTTAATTTTTGGGGTCAGCGATAAAATTTTCAATATTTCTTAAAATTTGAATTCTGTTTTCTTCAGTTAATTCAAAATCGTGATTGATGTCTTCAAAGACTATTGTTGTGTTTGAATTAAAGAGGTATTTCTTTTCAATTTCTTTTCCTCCATAAACATCTTGTAGCCCCTGTATAATTAACATCGGCGTATTTACATGTAATAGATGTTCGTGCCGATAGGCTTCCTCATCAAAATCTGGACGCTTGAATGGATAACCCAACGCTATTATTTTATGAACGGGATGTTTGAATGAAGCCATGGTGGCCACAATGGCTCCGGCACTCCGGCCAATTAACGTGATTTCTGTATTGCTTGGAATTTTACTCAGCCTTTTGGCTAATTTTTCAATCCTTAAAGGTATGTCATTTGGATTTTTTTGAAATGCGACATGCATTTTATAATCCATAGGATTCAGAATAATTGAATAAAATTGTTCCTCTATTTGTAAATATAAGCTTCTAATGATGGGTTGTTTTCGGATAAATCTAGGAATAACTTTAACGATATACGGATAAACTCTTCTTCTGAAATACGAGTATGAGTCATTGAAAACATCAAATTGGATTCCCTTAATTTCTGAAAGAATAGCCGTATACAAATAGCTGTCTTTTTCGAGATGTTCCCGGCCAATCAATAAAATGATTTTATTTTTCTTCATATTTTCTTAAATATAGGAAGTTCAACCTTCTAAATAAATCAAAAAGACTAAATGGATTAAAAACAAAAAAGCCGAAAACTAGAAGCTTTCGGCTTTTTGATTGAAACAAAATCACAAGAACCATTGCTTGCGACTTTGCTTTTAGAAAGATTATTCTGCTAACGCTTCGTCGTGTTGAGATAAATCTAATCCAAGTCTTTCCTCCTCTTCATTTACACGTAGAGGTATGATTTTATCTGTAATAATTAATAACAAGTAAGACATTCCAAAAGCAAAGGCAGAAACAATGGCACACGCTAAAATATGCTTCATGAATAAAGAAGTCTCACCGTAAAATAAACCATTTTCTACAACGGCTGCATTTACTGCACTTGTTGCGAAAATTCCTGTCATCAACATACCTACCATTCCACCTACGCCATGGCAAGGAAATACATCTAACGTATCATCTAAATTGGAACTTGCTCTCCAATGTGCCACGATGTTTGAAATGATCGCTGCGACTACGCCGATAAAGATGGCAACTGGAACAGTGACGAAACCCGCTGCAGGTGTTATAGCCACTAAACCTACGACAGCTCCTATGCAAAATCCTAAAGCAGAAACTTTTTTTCCACGGGTGACATCAAATAAAATCCATGATAAACCCGCTGCTGCTGCGGCTACGTGTGTAGTAGCAAAAGCTGATACAGCAAGTCCATTCGCACCTACGGCTGATCCTGCATTAAATCCAAACCACCCAAACCATAATAAACCAGTTCCCAATAAAACGTATGGAATATTAGCCGGAGGCAAGATATTTGATTCGATGTGTGACTTGCGGCGACGTAGGTAAAGTGCACCCGCTAGAGCAGCCCAACCAGCCGACATGTGTACCACGGTTCCACCTGCAAAATCTAAAACACCTAAATTAAATAAGAAACCATCTGGATGCCAAGTCCAATGCGCCAAAGGAGCATAAATTACGATACAAAAAAGTATCATAAAAAGAACAAAAGCTCTAAAGTTAATTCTTTCTGCCAAAGCACCCGAAATAAGAGCCGGTGTAATAACCGCGAATTTCATTTGAAAAAATGCAAATAAGGCAAATGGAATTGTGAATTTCAATTGATCAGTACTTCCTAAGGATAACTTGTGATCAAAAACTCCATTGAACATGAAAAATGTCCGTGGATCACCTATCCAACCGCCTAAAGAATCTCCAAAAGCTAAACTGAATCCAAATAAAATCCAGATGACAGAAATAACTCCCATGGCAATAAATGATTGCAACATAGTGGAGATTACATTTTTATGGTTAACCATTCCACCATAGAAATAGGCCAATCCCGGAGTCATTAATAGAACTAATCCAGAGGCTACAATCATCCAAGCTGTATCTCCGGTGTCTAAGCCTTCAGTCGGCATTACCCCAGGTACACTCGTTAAAAACAATGCGGCTACTGCTATCGCGAGCAATACAAGTAGCGGAATCCATGTTGGTTTTTGTGACGTCATGTTTACAAAAGTTTAAGGTGAATAAATTGATTATTAATATTTATAGATGAAGTGTAATCCTAAGGTTGTTTGAGATTTTTGTGCTTTGCCATCTCCATCTGTAAATTGAGCTGTTTTGTATGCGTCGCTTCTTAACTCAGGCTTGATCAGTAAGTGACCGTTTGCAGCGGTGAATGTAGCTGTCAAAGTAAATGAAGAAACACTAGTTCCTTTTCCATCCGCATCTCGCAAGGCTCTAGCTCCTGACGTATTGTCAAATACTTCATAACGACCACCCAAGCTAAGTCCATCAGTAAAAGCGTAGTTAGAATAAAGAGCAACTCCTCCCCATGTTTTGCTATTTCCTACAGATCCACCGCCTTGAAAATCACCTGTTTGAGATCCATAAGCAGCATTTACGCCTAATAAATATTTAGGAGAAATTTGATACGATGTAGTTAAATCAGTTAAGCTATACGATCCTGAATCATCTTTTCCTGAGGCTAAAGGAGCGGATTCGTTAGATGAAATACCATTGAAATATACATTCCAACCTGATGCCGGAGAAGCAAATACTTGATATATGAATCCTTTAGACGCATTGTTATCATTTAAATTATCAACATTGTTGACCAAACCAGCCATAGCAGCAAATTTATCAGTAAAGGCATAATTGGCCTTCAATCCAATGTGGTAAAATGGACCGTTGTTAAATAAATTTGACAACGAGTAATTATAATTAATTGGAGCATCGATAACTTCATAACCAATGTGTGTTCCAAATTGGCCTGCCGTAAAAGTTAATTTATCACTAGCTTTCCAATTGAAATATGCCTGTTTAATAGCTAAAGCTGTAGTCCCCTTTCCCAATGGTCCAATCGCATTTCCATATTGACCCAAATCTGCATTAGGTCCGAAGGTTAAATCGACGACGACATCAGATGTTTTTGTACTGTAGCCAAATTTTGTTTGGACAAGACCCAATGAAAATTGACTCGACTTTTGGTCGAACGCTCTTTCATATCCAGAAACTCCTAGATTACTTCTATTAGTCGGACTATTAAAGTTCAACATATAGTACGAATCTATGTAACCTGAAAACGTAAACTTCGGAGCTTCCGCTTCTTTTTCTTGGGAAAATCCACAAAAGGATACTAAGCCCAAAATAGCTGTAAAGATTGATTTTTTCATGTGCAGTAATTGTTTAGTGTGAATAAATACTTGATTACGAAACAAATATTGTTACAAAAAATATATAAAACAAGAAAATAAGATAAAATATTAACTTAATTTTGAGTTTTTTACAATAAAATGTAAAAATATAGGTAATAATTAAACTTATATTATATAAAAATACAAAAAATAATAATTTTGATGTTTGAATTTAAACATAGTTTCTTGTTTTCTTAGAATAGTATAATTATATAAATTTTTCAGTTTAGTATTTTGATTAGTATTATTTCCACAAAAAAAAATAGCCAACTTTCGTTAGCTATCTTTTAATTTAAAATAAAATAATTTGATTCGTATATTATTCTGCGTGAAGCCAAGATTTTTTTGCCATTAGCGTATCTTTATCTTCTACTCGATCGGGATCCGGAACGCAGCAATCTACTGGACAAACTGCAGCACACTGTGGTTCTTCGTGAAACCCAGTACATTCCGTACATTTATCAGGTACTATATAATAAAATTCTTCTGAAACGGGTTCAATATTTGTTTTTGCATCCATGGAGCTTCCATCTTCTAGTTCCACTTCAGTCAAAGAGGTTCCACCGGCCCAAGTCCATTCGATCCCACCTTCATAAATTGCGGTGTTTGGGCATTCTGGTTCGCATGCCCCACAGTTAATGCATTCTTCGGTAATTATTATCGCCATAACAATAAATATATTTTATGCAATTTACTAACATATTTTTGAATAGTATATAATTTATATGGACTAACAGAAAAATTTTACACCTTTGTCCTATATAATAATATAATATATGCCCCAAGCTCAGTTTTTAGAACTAATTAAATTTCTTGATCAATATTTTGGCTCTGAAAAAAATAATGAAAAAATAGAATTATTTATAGATAAAGCGGTCAATGAGAATCCTTGGTTTACGGATTCATTAGTTCGAACAGCTATGAATGCGATTCAAAAACAATTTTTTTCACCTGTGGCTTGGGAAGATTTTTTCATCATACATCCTAAAAAGGCTCAAAAAAAATTGCAAATTGGTTTAATCTTAGCAGGTAATCTCCCGGCTATAGGCCTACATGATTTATTAATGGTGTTGGCTTCGGGTCAAGTAGCTCATATGAAATTAAGTTCACAAGACAAATCTCTGATGCAATTGTATGTGGGGGCGATAAAAGAATTTGATCCATTAATTCCTGTTCATTTTATTGATCGACTTCAAGGAATGGATGCCGTTATTGCCACGGGAAGTGACTTTTCAGGAGGATATTTCTCACATTATTTCTCAACAATACCACATATTATTCGAAAAAATAGAAGTTCTATGGCCGTTTTACGCGGGGATGAAACAGAAATGGAATTTCAAGGTTTAGCTAAGGACATATTTACCTATTATGGTCTAGGTTGTCGAAATGTATCTACGTTGGCGATACCGAAAAACTATGATTTGATTCCTTTGTTTGATGTATTGTCTCAAGAAGGTTTTGTTTTAAATCATTCTAAGTATTCTAATAATTTACAATATTACCGTACTTTATATCTATTAAATCAGATTCCTCATTTTGACCTGGGAAATATTATTGTTACCGAAAACGAGGATCTTGTTTCTCCAGTAGGTGTTTTATACCTTCATCACTATGATAATGAAACGTCTTTGCTAAAGTGGATTTCAGAGAGAGAAGAAAAAATACAATGTAAAGTAGGTATCAATATAGATTTTGGTCAAAGTCAGCAACCTGCTTTAGACGATTTCGCGGATGGAATTAATACTTATGATTTTTTAGTCAATTTGACATAAGCTTGAAATAACATAAAAGATCCTAGGCCACCAATGATTGCCCCCATCAGTACATCTAAGGGATAGTGTGCTCCAAGATATATTCGACTATAAGCTATTAAAGTAGCCCAGATCAGTAGTAATAGGCTAACGGGTTTATTTTTAGTGACTAAATAAAATCCGATAGTCACGGCAAATGCATTGGCTGAATGTGATGAACAGAAACCGTATAAACCACCACAACCGTCGGGTAAATGAATCCAAGATTGGAATCCTTCGACATGACAGGGTCTTAAACGTTTGAATAAAGGCTTTAAAATACTTGAACTCACTTGGTCTGCGAAAATAACCGTGGATAATAAATATAGAATTGTTTTCCAAACGTGGCTTTTATATTCTTTGTATACTAAATAAATCAAAAATACATATAAAGGAATCCAGGTTAATTTCCCCGATATAATGACCATCGGCTGATCTAGCCACGGTTGATGGGCCTGATTAATGAGTTGAAATAAATCACTATCCCAAGTTGGAAACATGTGTTAAAATTTAAATTCGGCCCTTATTCTTGCTATGGTAGCTTCTGCAATAGGTTTGACTTTCTTTTCGCCAATCTGTAATTTTTCTTCAATCAGCTCAGGATGCGCCAAATAATAATCAAATTTTTCTCTGGCCTCTTTAAAATATTGGAGCATCAAATCAAATAAAGCTTGCTTAGCATGCCCATACCCATACCCGCCAGCTAAATATTGAGCCCGCATTTCGGCTATGTCAGATTTGCTCGCCATTAATTGATATAATCTAAAGGTAATATCGTTCTCCGGGTCTTTGGGATCCTGTAACGCAGTTGTATCGGTTACAATTTTTTTAATTTGCTTTAAAAGCTCTTTTTCGGGTAAAAAAATGTCAATGTAATTATTCAAGGACTTGCTCATTTTTTCCCCATCAATCCCAGGAATTGTCATTACCTCTTCATTTATCCTCGCCTCAGGAAGCACAAAAATATCTTTATTGTATTTCTTATTGACCGAATTAGCTATATCGCGTGTCATTTCAATATGCTGTCTTTGATCTTTGCCTACCGGTATAATTTGTGCATCATATAAAACGATGTCAGCTGCTTGTAACACGGGATATGTAAATAAACCCGCATTTACATCTGATAATTTTTCTACTTTGTCCTTAAAGCTATGCGCGTTTGCCAACATAGGAAATGGGGTAAAGCAGTTTAAATACCACATTAATTCAGTATGGTAAGGGGCTAATTTGGACTGACGGTAGAAATAATTTTTTTCTGTATCGAAACCAAAGGCTAACCATGCAGCAGCTATAGATAAGGTATTATTGCGAATGCTATCCCCATCTTTTAAGGATGTCAAGGTGTGCAAGTCGGCTATAAATAAAAACGAATCGTTGCCAGGCTGCTTAGATAGTTCTACGGCTGGGATAATCGCACCTAAAATATTTCCTAAATGGGGTTTTCCAGATGCCTGAATGCCCGTTAAAATACGCATAGCTTATTAAAATAATTTATGCAAAAATCAATAAAATAGACCGAAACTCCAAGCGAATTGTTCTTGGGCATTCAAGCTAAATTTACTAATTTCGTTTTTACGATCTCACCTAATTTTAATGTCCCTCACCCCTAGCCTTTTGGCATTTTTATTGGATTTGAAATCCAACAATTCACGCGAGTGGTTTGGTGTTAACAAAGGCGTTTATACAGATTTGAAAATAAAATTTGAGGATTTTGTCTCAAAACTTATTGGAGAATTTGGGGAATTTGAGAATTTAGATGGAGTGCAAATTAAAAATTGTACCTACCGTATAAATCGGGATGTCCGATTCACTAAAAATAAAGATCCTTATAAAACGTGGTTTTCAGCCAGTTTTTCTGAAGGAGGTCGTAAATCTGGGTTTATGGATTATTACTTGCATATTGAACCCAATGGTAATTCATTTTTAGGCGGGGGTATGTATAACCCAAGCCCAGACCAATTAGCAAAATACCGACAGGAAATCGATTATAATGCAGAGGGTTTACGAAAAATTATAGACCAAAAGTTATTTGTGAAAACATATGGACAAGCGCAAGGTGAAAGCTTGAAAAATATACCCAAGGGATTTGATGCTTCGCATCCTGACGCAGATTTACTTAAGGTAAAAACGATGTTCTTTTGGCATCATTTTACAGATGCTGAAGTGACTTCAGATCATTTTGTCGATTTGGTCGTTGGAAAGGCCAAATTGCTAAAACCTTATTTAGATTTCTTGAATGCCACGTTTTTTGATAAAGAACCTTTTATAAAAGTTTAGTTATATATGCAATTTTCCCACTTACATAATCATTCCCAATTTTCATTATTAGATGGCGCATCTAAGATTTCTTCCATGTTTAAAAAGGCCAAGGAAGATAATATGCCTGCTGTGGCTATTACTGATCATGGAAATATGTTTGGGGTATTCCAATTTGTGGCAGAAGCTGGAAAACATGGAGTTAAGCCCATCGTAGGTTGTGAGTTTTATTTGGTCGCTGATCGGCATAAACAAGTTTTTACCAAAGAGTTAAAGGATAAAAGGTATCATCAATTATTTTTAGCCAAGAATCCGGAGGGGTATCAAAATCTGATCAAATTATGTTCATTGGGTTTTATGGAAGGGATGTATTCAAAATATCCCAGAATCGACAAGGAGTTAGTCTTAAAATATCATAAAGGGCTCATTGCCACAACCTGTTGCTTAGGGGCGAGTGTGCCACAAGCCATCTTGCGTGCAGGTGAAGATGAAGCTGAAAAGGAATTTAAATGGTGGTTGGATTTATTTGGGGAGGATTATTATATAGAAGTTCAAAATCATCACATTCCAGAACAACAAGTTGTCAATGAGGTTTTATTGAGGTTTGCTAAAAAATATAACGTTAAAGTCATAGCCTCTAATGATAGTCACTATTTAGATCAAAAGGACGCAAATGCCCATGATATTTTGTTGTGTATCAATACAGGCGAAAAACAAAGTACGCCTAGTTATAAAGATATAGAAGGCGATTTTGACATGAAAGGAAAGCGTTTTGCTTTTTATAATGATCAATTTTATTTTAAAACGACTCAGGAAATGACTAAGCTTTGGTCGCACATACCTGAGGCCATTGACAATACCAATGAAATTGTGGGCAAAGTTGAAATTCTTGAATTAAAAAAGGATGTTTTACTCCCTAATTTTTCCATACCCTCTACTTTTTTAAGTCAAGATGATTACTTAGAACATTTGACGATGGAAGGGGCCAAAAAGAGGTATGTGGATATTTCTGTCGAGGTAGAAGAGCGGATTAAATTTGAATTACATACGATCAAAACGATGGGCTTTGCTGGCTATTTTCTAATTGTAGCCGACTTCATTAATGCGGGAAAGGATTTAGGTGTATTTGTGGGACCTGGTAGAGGTAGTGCGGCGGGTTCTGTGGTGGCTTATTGTTTGGGAATTACCAATATTGATCCAATAAAATACAATTTACTTTTTGAACGTTTTTTAAATCCTGATCGTAAATCACTTCCCGATATTGATACGGATTTTGATGATGAAGGAAGGCAAAAGGTGATTGATTATGTGGTTGAAAAATATGGTCGAAACCAAGTCGCACACATAGCGACCTATGGCACCATGGCGGCAAAAATGTCTTTAAAAGATGTAGCGCGTGTGCTTGATCTTCCCTTGCCAGAGTCTAATGCCTTGGCTAAATTAGTTCCAGAAAGGCCTAAAATTACCTTAGAACGGATATTTAATGCCTCATTAACTGGTGATGGCAGTTTAGCAGATCGAGAAAATTTGAGTTCGGATGAATTAGAGCAGGTGAAGCAATTGCGGCAGATTAAATCGGCTGGCGGCTTACCTTCAAGAGTCATAGAATCAGCCATGATTTTAGAAGGTTCGGTAAGAGGAACTGGAATCCATGCGGCAGGTATCATTATTGCCCCGCATGATTTAACGGATATAATGCCTGTAGCGACTTCCAAAGACGTTAGTTTATTGATCACTCAGTTTGATGGCTCCGTGATTGAAAATGCGGGTGTTATTAAAATGGACTTTTTGGGCTTAAAAACCTTATCTATTTTAAAAGAAGCAATCCGGCTCATTGAGCAAAATCATAAAATCAAGATTGATTTAGATGCGATTCTTTTAGATGATGTGACTACTTTTGAAATGTATCAGCGGGGTGAAACCAATGCTACATTCCAATTTGAATCGGCGGGTATGCAAAAGCATTTAAGGGACTTAAAACCAGATCAATTTTCTGATTTAATTGCTATGAATGCTTTGTTTAGGCCAGGTCCTATGGTTTATATTCCTAATTATATCGCTAGGAAACATGGTCGGGAGAAAATTGAATATGATGTTCCAGAAATGGAGGAATATTTAAGTGATACCTATGGCATTACGGTTTATCAGGAGCAGGTAATGCAACTTTCTCAAAAATTGGCCAATTTTACCAAAGGAGATGCCGATGTTTTGCGCAAGGCCATGGGGAAAAAAGATAAGCCGACCATTGATAAAATGAAGGGTAAATTTATCGATGGTGGACTTTCTAATGCTCATCCACCCGATAAATTGGAAAAAATTTGGACCGACTGGGAGGCTTTTGCCGAATATGCATTTAATAAATCCCACTCGACTTGTTATGGATTAGTTGCTTATCAAACAGGGTATTTAAAGGCCAATTATCCCCCGGAATATATGTCGGCCGTATTGTCGAACTCTTTAGGTAATATCGAGAAGATTACCTTTTTTATGGATGAATGCAAACGAATGGGCTTAAGTTTATTGGTTCCCGATGTCAATGAATCATCCCGATCTTTTGCTGTAAATAAAAAAGGTCAAATCAGATTTGGATTAGGAGCCCTAAAAGGTGTGGGTGAGGCAGCTGTGGATTCAATCGTGGAGGAAAGGAAATTAAGGGGTGAGTACAAAGATATTTTTGATTTTGTAGCTCGTATCAATAGCCGTCAGGTCAATAGGCGCTGTTTGGAATCCTTGGCCTTAGCCGGTGCCTTCGACTGTTTTATAGATATTCAAAGATCTCAATTCTTTGCGATGGATAATGAAGGTATTTCGTTTATTGAAAAGATTGTACGCTATTCTGCCAAAATTTCGGAGTTGAAAGCAGCTGCCACGCAATCCTTGTTTGGAGAACTAGGAGCTGGTACAGGAAATGATATATCCATGCCTAAAATTCCTATTTCTGAGCCTTGGTCGGTTATGGAACAACTGAAAAATGAGAAAGAGGTGGTTGGCGTTTATATTTCAGGACATCCCTTAGATGAATATAAAATTGAAATACAAAACTTTTGTAATTCAAATACCGGTTTATTAGAATCTAGGCCCAATATAGTTCAGTCTTTTGCTGGGATTGTGACCAAAATCAATGTGAGGACTTCAGGAAATGGGAATCAATTTATGATTTTCACCTTAGAAGATTATGCAGGAAATTATGAATTTGCTTTGTTTGCTAAAGATTTTATTCAGTTTGAACGATTTATTGCTCAGGACCGATTATTATTTCTTCAGGGTTCTTATCAATTGAAAAACAAACACACGGATCAAATGGTTTTTAAGATTCAGTCCATGGAACTTTTGACTGAAATTTTAGAAGAACGAACCAAAGAACTTCGCTTGCGTTTAAATCTATCATATCTGAATTTAGAAACCGTTGATTATTTGGAAGATTTATTTGATCAATATAAAGGGAACAAAAAAGTCATTTTAGAAGTTTATGATGAGCAAGACCGTGTTCAATTAGATTTCCTTTCTAGAAAAGTTCAGTTAACTATTAATAAGGCGTTAGTTACGGATTTGAGTAAGGTTGAAAACATAGGTTTTAAATTAATTATTTAATTTTTTTTGATGAACGATTTGTTTATCAGTATTTGTTATAATTTTGAATTTTAAAATATAAATCAAACAATGGGAAAATACGTAGAAGCAACAGATGCAAATTTTCAAGAATTAATAGGTACAGATACCCCTGTTTTAGTCGATTTTTGGGCGGAATGGTGTGGTCCTTGTAAAATGATAGGTCCCATCGTGGAAGAATTAGCCGGTGAAGTAGAAGGTCAAGCCATCGTGGCCAAGATGAATGTAGATTTAAATTCAGCGGTTCCAGCTTCATTTGGCATTCGCTCAATCCCTACGCTAATGGTCTTTAAAAATGGAGAAATGGTGGAAAGATTGGTTGGTGGAAATATTCCAAAATCAGTTTTGTCTGAAACGCTTTTAAAGCATGTTTAGGAATTAATTTCCTTTTCAACTTCTTTGGTAGCCTGTAAAATTATTTTACAGGCTATTTTTATCTCTTTCATTGTGATGATTAATGGGGGGGCTATTCGCAGAGAATTATTGCAAAATAAAAACCAATCGGTAATCAATCCATTTTGTAGGCATTTTTGAATGATTTTTTGAATAATTTCGAAATTTTCAAATTCAACGGCAATCATTAACCCCGCGGCTCTAACTTCCTTGATCATGGGATGTACTAAAAGGTCCACAAATAACTGGCTTTTCAGGGGTATAGCGTCCATTAAATTTTCGTCAACGATATAGTTTAATGTGGCTAGCGATGCGGCACAATTTACTGGATGACCTCCAAAAGTTGTTATATGGCCTAAAACGGGATCGAAACTAAGCGATTTCATTAGTTTTTCATTGGCTATAAAGGCGCCAATGGGCATTCCTCCCCCCATTCCTTTAGCCGTTAAAAGAATATCGGGTACAATTCCCATCGACTCATAGGCCCAAAATGTCCCTGTTCTTCCAAATCCAGTTTGAATTTCATCCACAATTAATAACGTTCCAGTCTCATCGCAACGCCTTCTTAATGCCTTGAAATATGATTTTGAGGCTTTTCTGACACCCGACTCCCCCCCTATTATTTCGATGAATATGGCCGCAGTTTTGTTATTTATATGGACTAAATCTTCTTCACGACCATGAATAATATGTGTGATATTCGGCAGTAATGGTCTAAATGAATTCTTGAAGTTTTCATCTCCAGCGAGTGACAATGCTCCTTGGCTGCTTCCATGATACGCATTTAGACAAGATATAAAACCGGTCCTTCCGGTATACCTTTTAGCCATTTTCATCGCTCCTTCTACAGCCTCAGTCCCTGAATTGGTAAAATAAACCTGATTTAATGTGGGGATTTTAGTTGAATTAACCAATGCTTGAGCAAGTAACACTTGTGGAGATTGTATATATTCTCCATAAACCATTAGATGCATGTAAAGATCTACTTGGTTTTTAATGGCCGTTACAATCTTTTTATTTCGATGGCCCACATTGGATACCGCAATCCCAGAAATTAAATCAATATACGATTTTCCTTGTGAGTCATATAAATAGATGCCTTTAGCTTTGATAATCTCTAATGCCAAAGGACTATCTGAAGTAGGTGCTAAAAATTTTTGAAAAAGTTGCCGGTTTGTAAAACTCCTCATAGGGTAAAATTACAATGTTCTTGTTATTTTTACTAAGTCAATAATCCAAAACATTAACCACTTATCATTTTATCAGTTTACTGATTAAAAATGTATCTATTTTTGTTTATGCGTAAATATGTAACTGTTCTTTTTTGCTTAGCATTTACCCACTCATTTAGCCAAACTGTCAGTGGTCTCATCAAAGATAAAAAGGGGGAAGCGCTTCCATTTGCTACTGTTTGGATATCCGATTTGAACAAAGGTACCTTAGCCAATGAAAATGGTAAATATGCTTTGCAAGTTCCCAAAGGAAATCATGAATTAGTTTTTCGGTTTTTAGGACACAGTCCCTATTCTAAAAAAGTTAACATTGAAAATAGTCAGGATAAGCTCGAGATAAACGTTGAGCTAGAGGAACAAGCCGTTTCATTAGCTGAAATTAATGTGGGAGGATTGAAAGAAGATCCAGCCATTGGCATTATGCGAAGAATGATTTCGATGGCTCCTTTTCATATGAAGGAAGTGGATCAATACAGCGCAAAGGCTTATGTTAAAGGGGTGGGTAAAATTACTTCTATTTCAAAAATGATGAACGCATTAGTGGGGAAGAAAATGGAAAAGGAAGCCGGGATTAAAGTAGGTTCTACCTATTTATTGGAAGGCATAAATCAAGTTAATTATCAAAAGCCCAATAAAATTACTGAAAAAGTATTGTCAAATCGCAATAATTTGCCGACGATATTGCGAAACGCAGATGCTCCCAATTTACGAGTGACCCAAACAAATTTCTATTCTCCTAAAATTTGGGGATATTTAATTTCTCCTGTTTCGCCTAATGCATTTCAGTTTTATAAATTTGCCTATATCGGAAGTTTTACGGTCAATGGTCAAACCATCAGTAAAATTCAAATAACCCCTAAGTCTACTTATCAGGATTTGTTCGAAGGAGATATTTCAGTGGTCGAGGATACCTGGAGTATATATTCATTCAGTTTAAATTTCAAAAATTCATCGGGATTATTTAGAATGCAACAACAAAATTCTTTGTTTCAAGGCGTTTGGATGCCCATAAATTATGATGTACAAATTAATTTCGACGCCATGGGTTTTGGTGCCACTTTTCGATACATTACCCAAATAAAAGAATACAATATAAAAGTTAATCCTGTCTTAGTCGTTAAGCCGAATATCATTGAAGAGCGTTTAAATAAATCATTAGCCAAAGAAATAGATCGAGAAAAAATTAAAGATCCTAAATCCGCTTTGTCATCCGAGGTAACTCGAAATAAATTAAAGAAGATTTTGCGAAAAGTAGCTAAGGATGAAAAATCGGAATTTTTAGAGAAATCAGAAGAAAAAGAAATTTTTACTTCAGACTATATTTTAGAAGTGGATTCAATGGCTTCTAAGCATGATGAGTCCTTTTGGGTGTCTGAACGCCAAGTTCCACTAACAGATGCTGAGGTCATCGGGTATAAACAAGCGGATAGTCTCCAATTAGTTGATAAGGATAAGTTGACAAAGGATTCCTTGAGGAATTTACCTGTATTTCGTTGGACTGATTTGATTCGTGCTCGAACCTATTTGTATGAAAAGAGAAATTTGGGCCCAAGACTAAGATTAAGTTCCCTTTCTGGTGGATTCAACCCCGTTGATGGATATGTTATTCAAAGAAATATAGATTTTAGGCATACATTTAGCCTATCAGATTTTTATTCAATTAATGCCAATATTCGTTATGCATTCGCCAGAAAGGTTTTCAATGGAGATCTTGCTTACGTTCGTAATTTTGACGAAAATAGGCGGCGTCTGATCTTGGGTATTGGTAGTAATGTATATCAAATAAATGCTACTAATCCTGTTTCAGAATTATTCAATCAGTTTTATGCTTTGTTGTTAAATGAAAATTACCTGAAATTATATCAAAAGAATTTTGTGAATGCGGGATTTGAATACCAATTATCATCTAAGATTCGCTTCAGTGGGGTTTTAGAATATAGGCACCGAAAAGGTTTATCTAATCACGCGGATCAAGGATTTTTTTCTAATACTACTTATTTTACGTCGAATACGCCAACGAATAATGAATTAGCTAGCCCGTCATTACAAGACATTAATCAGTTTTATACTCGATTTTCTGTGCGCTGGCAGCCTTTATCTAGTTGGCGTAGATTTAATCAAGTCAGACGTTTATCAAATAATGCTGGTCCTACTTTTAACTTTCAACTAGAAAATGGTTTCATTGAACAGCCTTTTTCTAAAATTAGTATTTCGGCTACTCAATCGATTTCACTAAATCGTTTAGGTCAGGTAAGTTATTTTATTAATTATTCTCAATTTTTGGAGAAACCGACCTCTTTTTTAGATTATCAGCATTTTAAAGGAAATGAAATGGATGTGGTGGGTACTGACCGAAGAATGTTTTATACTTTGCCAAATTATCTATTTAGTACAAACAGCTCACATATTAGAGCTCATATTCATTGGGAACCTCGAAAATTAATCTTCTCTCAAATAAATTTGTTAAATCTTTATGGTATAAGGGAACATGTAGGATATAATTATTTAAAAATTTACGCTCCTATTTACAAGCAAGATTTTCACGAAATTTCATACGGGGTAAGCGGTATAGCTAAAATTGTCTCAATGGATCTCGTTTATCCGATAGGTAATTGGGTTCCAGAAAGGCTTAAATTAGTTTTCAGATTACCTTTTTAATTGTTTTTTCAGGGGCTATTCCTTATTTTTGTGACAAAATTATTTAGAATAATATAAATACAGATTTATGAATTCAATTGTTTATTTAGTTCCTGCTTTTGGTTTAGTGGGTTTGCTGTACACAGCGTGGAAATTTAGTTGGGTATCTAAGCAAGATGCTGGAAATGAAAAAATGCAGGAATTAGCAGGTTATATTGCTGATGGAGCTATAGCCTTTTTAAAAGCTGAATGGAAAATTTTAACTTATTTTGCTATCCCCACGGCTATTTTATTGGCATGGTTGGGAACACAAGAAGGAACACCAGATAATCCAATTCATTCGTCTCCTTTAATCGCAGTTGCTTTTTTAATAGGAGCCGTATTTTCTGCTACCGCTGGTTATATAGGAATGATCGTGGCTACGAAAGCAAACGTTCGTACTGCTGAAGCAGCTCGAACTTCTTTGGCTAAAGCTTTAAATGTGTCTTTTACTGGAGGTTCCGTGATGGGTATGGGAGTAGCTGGATTAGCTATTTTAGGTTTAGGAGGTTTATTTATTGCCTTTTATCAAATTTTTGCTGAAGGTAAGGCATTAACTTCGTTAGAAATGAGGACTGCCATTGAAGTATTGGCTGGTTTTTCATTAGGAGCAGAATCGATAGCATTATTTGCTCGTGTAGGTGGAGGCATTTATACCAAAGCTGCTGATGTGGGAGCAGATTTAGTGGGTAAAGTAGAAGCTGGAATTCCAGAAGATGATGTGCGTAATCCTGCCACTATTGCAGATAATGTGGGTGATAACGTAGGAGATGTGGCTGGTATGGGTGCTGATTTATTTGGTTCTTATGTAGCGACTATTTTAGCTACGATGGTATTAGGTCAAGAAATATCAGTTAATGATAATTTTGGTGGCTTCTCCCCTGTTTTATTACCAATGCTCATTGCGGGTGTAGGTTTATTGGCTTCCCTTGTAAGTACATTTTTTGTTCGTATATCAAGTGAAACATCTTCTGTTCAAAATGCGTTGAATTTAGGTAACTACACTTCTATCGCAATTACTTTTGTAACTTCTTATTTTTTGGTGACTAATATATTGCCTGAAACTTTGAATTTGCGAGGAAGAGAATTTTCTTCGATGGATGTATTTTATGCCATCATTGTGGGATTAATTGTTGGAACATTAATGTCAATCATTACCGAGTACTACACAGCTATGGGTAAGCGTCCGGTAGATTCTATTGTTCAAAAGTCGGGTACAGGCCATGCAACTAATATCATTGGTGGATTAGCTGTAGGTATGGAGTCAACTGTATTACCTATTTTAGTTTTAGCCGCCGGTATTATTGGATCTTATCATTTCGCTGGTATTTATGGAGTTTCCATAGCCGCAGCAGGAATGATGGCTACGACGGCGATGCAATTGGCGATTGACGCCTTTGGTCCTATTGCAGATAATGCAGGAGGTATTGCTGAGATGGCTCAATTGCCAGCAGAAGTTCGTGAGCGTACAGATAATTTAGATGCGGTCGGTAATACGACAGCTGCTACAGGAAAAGGTTTTGCGATCGCTTCTGCGGCATTAACTTCATTAGCATTGTTTGCTGCATTTGTTGGAATTTCAGGAATTACTCAAATTGATATTTATAAAGCAGATGTTTTAGCTGGTTTATTTGTAGGCGGAATGATTCCTTTTATTTTCTCTGCCTTATGCATCTCAGCTGTAGGTAAAGCTGCTATGGAAATGGTAAATGAGGTAAGGCGCCAATTTAGAGAAATTCCAGGTATTATGGAATATAAAGCTAAACCTGAGTATGAGAAATGCGTGGCTATTTCAACGGAAGCTTCTATTCGTCAAATGATTTTGCCTGGAGCCATAGCATTGACAGTTCCTGTGTTGGTTGGTTTTACGATGGGACCTGAAGTTTTAGGAGGTTTATTAGCTGGAGTAACTGTATCGGGTGTTTTGATGGGTATATTCCAATCCAATGCGGGTGGTGCTTGGGATAATGCGAAAAAATCTTTTGAAAAAGGAGTTTTAATCGATGGAGTTACTTACAAAAAGGGTTCTGAGCCACATAAAGCGGCTGTTACTGGAGATACGGTAGGTGATCCGTTTAAAGATACCTCCGGTCCATCTATGAATATTTTAATTAAATTGATGTCTATTGTTTCTTTGGTGATTGCACCTTATATACATGTTGTAGATTCTAACCATGTTTCTAAAATGGAAAAAGCACCTATTGTTAAAGTCATTGCAAAGAAATAGTTTTAATTTATTGATTTTAGAGGCACATGTATGTGCCTCTTTTTTTGTGCCTAGAAAATTCGCTTTTCAGTTATACACCCTTTAGTTTGATTTGAAAAATGACTGTAAAATTATGTGTGAGTTTAAAGTATATATTTTTACCCCGACATAATTATTTAAAATGTAGTACATAAAAAAAGCCTTCCGTTTGGAAGGCTTTTAAAAATTCATATAGAACTATTTTAAGCGGTTAATTTACCTCTCAATGCTCTAGGGATTTCAATGGTTGCAACTGGATTTGACATTGGATTCAAAATTTCACATCCTTCAACAACTAATTTGTTAACTTTTACGGTTTGACCTAAGTCAAGTCCAGAAATGTCTACAGTTACGAAATTAGGAATATTTTCAGATAAACCCTTTAACGTAACCTTACGTAATTTTTGAATCATTTTACCCCCTTTGATTACTCCTGGAGAATTTCCAATGACTTTGATCGGCACAGCAATTTTAATTGGATTCCCTTCAATAATCTCAAG
>CAMDRO010000037.1 GCA_945906795.1 Spirosoma fluviale | reverse complement strand
CCTGGATCACCTACCAATACATCTACGCTCCGTACAGGTTCGCATCAATATTGTACTCCTGGGCTTAAAACAGTGACTTTGACTTTGCAAAATGGAACTACGTCGACGAAGACGGTGAAGAAATTCACGGTAGGCCAACTTCCTTATATTTACCTAGGAAAGGATGATAAGGACACGACTAAGACGATTTGTGATGGGCAATTAGTGGAATTGAATGCATTTGGAAAAGTAGGAAAACCCAGTTACCCCATCGATGTATTATGGTATCCCAGCGGAAAAACGACGGATACCATTAAGGTTCGTGACTCAGGATGCTATTCTGTTCAAATAACCGATCGAGCTTCTGGCTGTACAGCCGAGGCCAAAATGCAAATTAAAATTTGTGGGGAACGCGACCCTGATAAAAACATATCGAAATTCACCAAGGCTTGGGCTTTTGGAGACGGGGCTTCTATTTTGTTTACCGGTTCACCCGATAACCCGACTTTGGTAACTAGTAAAATTAATGCCCCCAATGGAGTGGCTAAAATGGAGGATCCTAGCATTTCAAATGGACTTATTTTTTATACGGATGGCCAAAAGATTTTTGACAAGTCCAATAACCCCATCGACCCGACAAAAATTTTAAATGGCGACCCGACCAATTCCCAAGGGGTCACCATCATTCCTAAGTCGACCTGCAAGGGGTGCCAATCCGAGTATTATGTATTTACGCTAAGTAAAAATGCGAAAGGGGAAAATTTGATTTTTTACAGCATCGTGGATATGAAAATGAATAAAGGAAAAGGAGGGATATCGGTTTTAAACGATACCTTAAGCCCGGTTCCTAGCACTTCCAGAATTTTAGCGACCGAAGGGGGTAATGGTTTTTATTGGCTCGTCACCCAAGATGCAGATCCTTTGGCTACATCAACCACGACCCGGATTTTTAAAGTATCCCCCTCTGGCATTTCTGCACCTATAGTCACTAAATCTGGTACGAGTATTTCTGCAGCGGCGGGGTCAACGGGGAATACCAAAATCTCATCCCCAAATTCTACTAAATTGGCCATAACGATTCCAGGACCGCCGACCAACAAAGTCGATATTTATGACTATGATAAAGCGACCGGAAAATCGACATTGTCGTTTACGCTAGATGTAGGAATAAGTCCGCCTACCTTATATGGAGTGGAGTTTTCGTCCAATGATAGCGTGCTCTATGTTTCTATGCAAGGTAATGGAGGTTCAATCCCTTCTCAGATTTTACAATTTGATATATCCAGCAAAAATGCGGTAAAAACACTCGCGAGCAAGCAAGTCATTTATTCAGGTTCTGAAAAAGTGGGGGCACTGCAGATTGATCCGATCAATTATGCCATTATTTTTGCCGCTTTTCAAGGCAGTAATATCCTTGGGAAAATTAAAGGATTAAATAATTTAGTGACGGCTAAAGGGGATACCAACATTATGGCTAAGTTTACTCGAAATGGATTTGGTGTAGATTCTTTAGGAAAACCGATTACTCTGCCTTCGGGGGCTACGAGCCAACTAGGTTTACCTCCCACCATTCCATTCCCAATAACCCCTCAAAGTCCTCCTTCCATCACACAAATTTGCGAGGGCACCACGTTTAAGTTTACTGTTTCTCAGAAACTTTGTGATCCATTAAATAATGACCGCATTGATTGGAAAATTTATCAAACGATATTGAGCCCATTTCCAGAGCCTAAAACGGGGATTTTGGTTCCTTTGGACACCAAAAAACTAATCTATTCTTTTACAGGAGCAGAGCTAAAATATGATTTTGCCACATCTGACCCATATGTCATCACGGCGGCCATTACCAATAGTTGCGTGATGGCCTATTTGATGGACGCTCAGCAATTTGATATTGTGGTTTTAAAACCTGTTACCTTAGACGCGGAGTACAATCGAATTTGTAAGACGGATGCAAAAATAAAATTAACTAAGGCGCCGGCCTCAAAAAATCTGCAGTATATATGGAGCAACGGGGATAAAACGCCCACAGCTACCTTTAAAAATCCTGGAGGGGATTTGTCGTTAGTTATTACGGACACTGATACTAAATGTTCTGTGAAGGTATCCACCAAAGTGAATTTTTTAGAGAATTCATATGTGATGCCTAAAAAGGATTTTTCTATTTGCATGGATAGCCCAGTTCCATTTCCTATCCAATTGAATTCGAGTATGAAAGATTTGAAATTCAAATGGACTGGGCCATCGCTTAGTTCTGTGGACACCTTGAATCAAATTTTAGTAAAGGTCAATGGAAATTACCTTGTAAAAATCACCGATAAAGACAATTGCATTTTAAACAATACGTTTCCCGTTTCCGATAAATGTGAGCCTGTTATTATCGCACCTAGTATTTTTACCCCCAATGGCGATGGCAAAAATGATTATTTTTCTCCTCTACCTAAGGTCGCCAAACGTGTCGAAATTTTAAGTCTACAAATTTTTAACCGTTGGGGTGAAACTATATTTTTCAAATCGGGATCCTCCGATTTACAATGGGATGGGAAGTCCAACGGGATAAGAGTTCCTCAAGATTCCTATGCCTGGGTCTTTCAATATAAGGCGGTCGATTTTCCTGAAAAAGGTATTCAAACCATTCGCGGTGCAGTCATTGTAGCCTATTAACTAATTGACCGTTAAATAAATATATTTCCTTTTAATAATTTTTTAATGGTTTTCTGAGGGCATATGTTTAATGTTATTTATAAGATTAGCGCGCTTTAAATAAATTGTATGAAATCTCAATACATTTTATCTGATTTCTGCCTTTTATTCTTGAGTTCTAATGCTTCCATGCTGAACTTGCCCAACAAAGAATTTAAAGTGGCCATCACATCTGTTCCTGAAGGGGCTGAAGTCCAACTGAATGCATTTTATATTGGCAAAACTCCTCTATCTCTGACCATCAATACCAAGTCAAGTAATTTCATTTATGTGAGTAAGGTGGGATTCGCTGGACAAAGAATCACGTTAGATGGGAAGAAACGTGAAATTAATGTTCAATTAATCAAGGAGTAGGGATGAAAATAACTTTTTTAATGCGCTTGTGGGCCTACTGGCAAGGAAACAAAGTAGTAACGCTTTATTCCACCTCAAACCATCGCGTATATACGTCGATTGCAGTTAAAAGTAAAGAGCACTGGGTTTGCCAATTTCCCATATTCGATAAAGAATGGGAATACATTTCAATTACCCTTTTGATGAATGGGAACTTAAAGTTTACGGATTCAAAATTTGAAAATGCGGGTATCGATCGCTGGCGTTGATTAATAAGCCCTTACTTCTACCCCCTTCATAAAATTCACAAAGGCTTTGTTGACCACTTGATTACCACCCGGAGTAGGGAAATTTCCCGTAAAATACCAATCGCCTAAATGGTTTGGACAAGCGACATTTAAATTTTCAACTGTTTGATAGATCACAGAAACTTCTGCTTGAAGATTTTTGGGTTTGACAATTTCAGCAATCTTATTTGAAATTTCTTCGTTGGTAAATGGCTCATAAATGGCCTTTACAAAATTCTCTGAAGTAGCTGTGCCATTTTCTAGGGCCAACAAACATTTCAAGTTAACCTCATCTAAAATATGTTCAAGCCCTCTTTCTTTTAATAATTCTAAGGCAGCTCTAAAGGCTACAAAATCTTTCATTTTCGACATATCGATGCCATAGCAATCGGGGTACCTGATTTGTGGCGCCGACGAAACAATGACAATTTTCTTAGGTGAAAGCTTATCTAAAAGACTTAAAATACTTTTTTCTAAGGTCGTCCCCCGAACGATTGAATCATCTATTAACACAACTGAATCGACACCCTTGTTGATGACTTCATAAGTGGTATCATACACATGTGACACCATTTCATCTCTCTGATCATCACTGACAATAAAAGTTCGAACTTTTGCATTTTTTGAAATTAGTTTTTCAACTCGTGGTCTAAAGGTTAGTAATTCTTCTAGTTCCTCTTCGAACAAAATACCTTCCATGATGGCTTTTTTTCTTTCTTTGGCAAGGTAATCTTCGAGTCCATCAATCATTCCAAGAAAAGCGATTTCGGCCGTATTCGGTATGTATGAAAAAACAGTATTTTTTAAATCGTGGTTTACCTCCTCTAAGATTTGAGGAATCAATAATTGGCCTAATTTTTTACGCTCATGGTAAATATCTGGATCAGATCCTCTAGAAAAATAAATCCTCTCAAAAGAACAGGATTTTTGTTCTAATCGGTCAATAAAAGCCTTTTCTTTGACGGATCCATCCATAGCTATCATAAGGGCATGACCTGGAGTCACTTCTTTTATTTCACTATATTCACAATCAAATGAGGTTTTAATGGCTTGCTTTTCTGAAGCGACGACGACCACTTCATCATCCACATAATAAAATGCGGGCCTGATTCCCGCAGGATCTCTCGCGACAAAAGCCGCACCAAATCCCGTCATTCCCACCATCGCATAACCTCCATCAAAATCTTTACATGACCTTTCTAGTACGCGCATTAAATCTATTTTTTCTGCTAGAATATCAGATAACTCTGGATTTTCGTATTTATCGCGGTATTTTAAAAATTGTCTTTGATTTTCTTCGTCTAAAAAGTGTCCTATTTTCTCTAACACAGTGACGGTATCTACTTTTTCTTTTGGATGCTGGCCTAAGGAAACTAATTTGTCAAACAAATCATCTACATTGGTCATATTGAAATTTCCCGCCATCACTAAATTTCTAGAACGCCAGTTATTTTGGCGCAACATGGGATGGCAATTTTCAATCTCATTTTGGCCATGTGTACCATATCGTAAATGGCCGAGAAGCACTTCACCGGTGAATGCTACATTATCTTGCCACCAGGTTGCATCTTTAGAAGCATCTATTCCGGTTTCTCGCTTCGTTTCTTTCGCTAGTTTATGCGCTTTTTTAAATTTTTTATCAATTTTTCCGAAAATATCGGCAACCGCTTGAGGTTCAACAGATCTGTACCTGCTGATATATCGATGTCCCGGTTTAACATTGATTTTGATGTTGGCAACCCCTGCACCATCTTGCCCCCGGTTTACTTGCTTTTCCATCATCAAATACAACTTTTTAAGGCCGTACATGGGGTTGTTGTATTTATCCAAATAGTACTGAAATGGCTTACGTAATCGGATTAGGGCTATTCCGCATTCGTGCTTAATGGATTCAGACATTAGATATTATTTCTAGGATAGGAATTTGTTTTCAAAATAAAGTCAAAATTAGGGAATTATTAGGGAAGCCAAGCGTTAATTTTACATTTTTTTAATCTATAAATTCCAAAAATTAAAAATCAGGTTGGGCGCAAGAAAACAAAGGATAATCCCAGCGGCGATGATTCCAAAAATCCACATATTTTTTTCGATTTTTATTTCTTGTTGGGCATCCGATTTTTTAAAATAAATATAAAATGGAATTTTTAAATAATAGAAGACTGATAAGGCTGTTGCGAAAATAGCGACACCTAATAAAGTAATGGTCGCTAAATTTGAATGCGCTTGGATCGATTCCCAAAGCAATGAAAAATAGGTGATTTTAGCGAGGAAAGTTCCCGCGGGCGGCAGTCCAATGAGGGCAATAAGGCCAACAAATACCAGGAGGGATTTAATGGGTTGCGATTTTGATAAGCCTTTCCATGCATCCAAATTATCCACATGATCTAGGGTAGGTTCAGATTGATTTTCCGCCAAAAAGAATACCAATATCGTGCTCAAGCCATAAGTTAGTCCATAAAACAACAATGCTTCTGTGGCTTCTTTGGCAGGTGAAAGCCAAATCATGGCCATAAATCCCCCATGTGCAATGCTAGAATACGCAAGCAAACGCTTAGTATTGGTCTGTTTTAAAGCCCCTAAATTCCCTATTAAAAGGGTTAGAATAGCCAATGCGGCAATGTACATGCTCATGTCTGTGGGGATGAAATGGATCATTCGGATCCCTAACCAAGCCACGGCAATCTTAGGGGCTATCGATATCCAAGCCATCCATGGCGCTGGCAAGGTTTCAAGTACATCTGGACTCCATGGATGAAGGGGCGCCCAGGCCATTTTGAAGAGTAAAGCGCATGAGATAAGACCTAAACTTAAGCCAATAAACATTGGATCCGCAGAAGAAAAAACACGCGTGAAAGCAGGGTTGCTGAAGGTCATTGTACCAGAAAGTCCATACATGAGCGAGACTCCATACAGAAATATGGCGGATGTGGCCATGCCAAATAGCACATAAGGCAATGCTGCGCGAGCACCTTCTGAATCTTTTCGGATGCCGGCCAACAAATAAGTTCCCAAAGACATTAACTCAATCGACAAGAAAAGGCTGAGCCAATGGTTACTAATTCCTGTTAAAAGGGAGCCCGATAAAATGCTTAAGAATCCGATTTGCTCTTCAATACTTAATTTTTTCCCCGTAATTTGACTGACAATCAAGATTAAAAAACCTAATGCTAAAATCAATAAATTGATCGCATTGCTAGCGGGTGTAATCCAAAATAATGAAAAGGAGGCAAAGCCGTTATGGCCATTTTGGAGTCTTTGAAATGCTAAGGCTAAAATAAAAAACAAGCCTATTAAAGAAATGAAATAGCGCCAAGAAGAACTGAACTTTTCCGAATTGCCATGGATAAATAATTCGGCAAATATCCCCAATATAAGTAATCCAAGCACGAGTATTTCGGGAAGCATTAGTGAAAAACCTTGAACTATTTGGTCCAATTTTACGGATAATCCGGCAAGGGTTTCAGCAGAAAACATGTGTAAATTTAGTGTTTTTTGGCAGGTATTTTTTTACTTAAGTAAAAAGCCGTAGGATTATTTTTTAGATGAATCATTTCTTCTGGGCTTCCCTCAAAGCATAAATTCCCGCCTTGCTCCCCACCTTCAGGGCCTAAATCGATGATGTGGTCCGCACATTTAATGACCTCCATATTATGTTCAATAATCACTACCGTATCACCCTGTTCTACTAAATCATTTAGGGCCTTGAGCAACTTTTTAATGTCATGGAAATGTAAACCAGTCGTAGGTTCGTCAAAAATGAACAAGGTTTTTCCTTTGTTCGAATTCCCTTTTCCTAAAAAACTGGCCAATTTTACTCGTTGGGCTTCTCCGCCCGACAAGGAATTAGAGGACTGTCCTAGCTTGATGTAACCGAGACCTACTTGGAATAAAGGATCAATTTTTTCGGCAATTCGGGGCAATTTTTTGCGGAAGAAAGGAATGCTTTCCTCGACGGTCATGTCCAAAATTTCAGCAATATTTTTATCCTGAAATGTAACCTCTAATATTTCTTGTTTGAAACGTCGGCCATCACATGACTCACAGCTTAGCTTTATATCCGCCATAAACTGCATTTCAATCGTTATTTCTCCTTCCCCTTGGCAGGTTTCGCAGCGGCCGCCCTCCACATTAAAAGAAAAATGCGCCGGTTTATATCCCCTTGATTTGGCCATCGGAAGTTCGGAATACAATAGCCGAATAGCATCATAGGCTTTAATATAGGTGATGGGATTGGATCTTGACGACTTCCCGATGGGTTGTTGGTCCACCATTTCCACCCCCGCAATTTTCTGTAAACTACCTTTTATTTCCCTAAACCGACCGGTTTCCTCGGTACCTAATTGGAGATTTCTCAACAAAGCAGGGTATACAATTTTTCTGATGAGCGTCGATTTTCCCGAGCCACTTACCCCAGTCACCACGGTCATAATCCCTAATGGAATTTTGACATCTAAATTTTTCAGATTGTTTTCTTGCGCCCCTATGATTTCGATATGGGCCAGCGCTTTTCTTCGAATCGTCGGAACGTCAATTTGGTCCGCCCCATTTAAAAAACGCAGGGTATGACTATCCGTTATTTTATCAGCCAATGCATCTTGCAGATTTCCTTGGAAGATTAGTTGGCCCCCATGCCTTCCCGCCTCAGGACCTATGTCAATAATCTGGTCTGCAGCGCGCATAATTTCTTCTTCGTGTTCAACCACAATGACGGTATTGCCCATTTTTTTCAACATATCCAGCACGGAAATAAGTCTCTCCGTGTCACGAGGATGGAGGCCTATGCTGGGCTCATCCAAAATATACATGGAACCCACCAATGCACTGCCCAACGAAGTGGCTAATTTGATCCGCTGAAACTCACCGCCTGATAGCGTAGAACTCAGCCTATTGAGGGTCAAATAACCCAAGCCGACCCGATTCATGTAGTCCAGCCGATTATTGATTTCAATCAATATTCTTTTGGCAATCGATTGATCATGATCACTTAATTCCAAGGAATCAAAAAATGCTTTTACTTTTGACATAGGCCAAAGCACCAAGTCAATAATCGACGTGTTTTGAATTTTAACATAGGACGCATCTCCCCTTAACCTCGATCCTTTGCATTCAGGACACGTTGTTTTTCCCCGGTAGCGTGATAACATAACGCGGTACTGAATTTTATAGGTCTCTTTTTCAAGGTGTTCAAAAAATCGGCTTAAACCTGAAAAATATTTGTTGCCTTTCCAAAGCAGTGTTTTTTCAATTGCGGAAAGATCTTTATAAGGTCGATGAATTGGAAAATCAAAATGTATTCCATTTCGTAACAGTGGATGAAGCCACTCACTCATTCGTTCACTTCTCCAAGGTGCGATGGCCCCCTCATATACAGATAAATCATGATCAGGAATCACTAAATCAGGATCTAGGCCAAGTACTTTTCCATAGCCTTCACAGTTTTTGCAAGCGCCATACGGATTATTAAAAGAGAATAAGTTTAAGCTAGGTTCTTCAAAAGCAATGCCATCTAACTCAAATTTATTGGAAAATATTTTACGTTTTTCGCCATCTATTTCGATCCAACAAACGCCTTCTCCTTCGAAATAGGCAGTTTGAACTGAATCGCCTAGCCTAAAAATCGTTTCCTCATCTTCAGGTTGGCTAATTAATCGGTCTATGAGTATGGCAATTTCACTCGGCCTTTTACTCAGTGATTTTAAATGATTTGCATCCTCAATAAGCTCTTCCAGGTCAAAGATTCCCTCCCCAAATTTTAATCTAGTATAACCTTTTTGAATTAGGAGTTGGCATTCATCCATCAGTGTTCTTTCCGTATGTGGAACCAAAGGCGCTAAAATGAGTACTTTTTTTTGTGGATGAGTTCCCACCCAATCCACAATGGTCGAAACAGAATCTTTTTTAACTTCCTTTCCTGACGTAGGCGAATATGTTTTTCCAATGCGGGCAAAGAGCAATTTTAAATAATCGTAAATTTCAGTGCTCGTCCCGACGGTCGACCGTGGGTTTTTAGTGTTTACTTTTTGCTCGATCGCAATCGCTGGAGACACTCCTTTGATGTAATCTACCGCAGGTTTTTCCATCCTTCCTAAGAATTGCCGCGCATAGGAATTAAGGCTTTCGACGTACATTCGTTGGCCTTCCGCAAATAAAGTATCAAAGGCCAACGATGATTTGCCTGATCCAGAAAGTCCGGTGATTACCACAAATTGATTTCGAGGAATGGCCACGTCCACATTTTTTAAATTGTGAACTCGGGCCCCTTTAATTATGATGTGTGTTTTCGGGTCGAGGTTTTCGATGGCCGACGGGCTTGCGATGTCCGTTATTAAATCATTCATGCCACAAAAATAAACCTTTTAAATTGATAAAAATGTTCTGTGTATAGATTTTTAAAATCCCATTTTCTATGTGATATTTCCGTTGCGATTTGTAGCTTTACAAATCTTTGAAATTTTTAAAGTTTAAGGGTGGATGATGCATTAATATTTTTACCATGAACAAGATAGTAGTACTGATTTTATTTTCTTTTTTGGCTTATACGCCAAATTTATTAGCACAGGACCCCGTAGTTATTAAAGAGGAGGGGGCCAGAGGTGATTTGGATATCGAGCCAGATGTGAGTGAACTTAGTTTTAGGGAGCGATTGCATTTTGGCGGTGGTGTTACTGGATTGAGTTTTGGAAATCCTACCAGTATAGGTATTTCACCTATGGCGGGTTATTTACTCACAAAAAATACGATTTTAGGGGTGGGGATAACTTATCAGTATTATTCAATAACCTATGCAGGTTTTAAAGCAACCAGTAATTTATTAGGAGAGCGTATTTTTGTACGCCAACAAATTCCTGCATTATCTGCTTTGATAGGTCAAGGGTATCTAACGGCACAGTTGGAAAATTTCAATAATATGTCTCCTGGTACCACAGGAGAATATTCAAATCCGTTTTTAGTTGGGATTGGAATTGGTTCTCGAATCGGAATCAATTTATCGCTTATGTATGATTTAAATTATTCAGAAACTTCAGGAAAGCAGTCTCCCTATGGCTCAGCATTTGTTGTTCAGGTGGGTGGATTTTTCTTTTAATATTTTTTTGTTTTTTTAAAACAATTTGGCTCGAAATGAGTCTTGTATATCGGTAAGAAATTCATAAATTCGAATTCATTTTATTAACATATGTCTACATCTACTTTTGCAGAACCTTTATTGGTTGAAGATCCCAATCGTTTCGTTTTATTTCCTATTCGACATGATGATATTTGGCAGTTTTATAAGAAAGCTGAGGCGTCCTTTTGGACTGCAGAAGAAATTGATTTACAACAAGATTTAGCCGATTGGAAAAAAATGAACGATGGCGAGCGCCACTTCATTTCTCACGTTTTGGCATTTTTTGCGGCATCAGATGGAATTGTTAATGAAAATTTGGCCAATAACTTTTTGAAAGAAGTTCAATATGCGGAGGCTAAATGTTTTTATGGTTTCCAAATCATGATGGAAAACATTCATTCAGAAACCTATTCCTTGTTAATTGACTCATATATCAACGATCCGAAAGAGAAGGATCATTTGCTTCGTGCGATTGAAACCATTGATTGCGTGAAGAAAAAAGCCGATTGGGCATTAAAATGGATCGATAGTGATAGTTTTGTTGAGCGATTAATTTCATTTGCTGCCGTGGAAGGAATTTTCTTCTCTGGTAGTTTTTGTTCCATATTCTGGTTGAAAAAGCGTGGTTTAATGCCAGGCTTATCATTCTCAAATGAGTTGATCTCACGCGACGAAGGATTACACTGTGATTTTGCGTGTTTATTGTACACAGACCACATTAAAAATAAAATTTCTCAAGAACGTATTTATGAGATTATTTTGAACGCGGTGGAGATTGAAAAAGAATTTGTGACGGTAGCTCTTCCTGTTTCATTGATCGGTATGAATGCAGAATTAATGTGTCAATACATTGAATTTGTCGCAGATCGTTTATTGATTTCATTAGGATGTAAGAAAAACTACAATGCAGTCAATCCATTTGATTTTATGGAAATGATTTCATTGCAAGGCAAAACAAATTTCTTTGAGAAGCGCGTAGCTGAATATCAAAAATCGGGCGTCATGTCAGACAAAGAATCGATGTCTTTCTCCATGGACGAAGATTTTTAAACCTATACCTGTTTACCTTACATGCCTTGATGAGAATCAGGGCATTTTTTTTTGCCGTATACTTACCAACGTTCAAGAACCATGGGCAAGGAAAGTCCTATGATGATGCCCGAAATGACGAGTACGAAATAGATCAATTTGATTTTAAATAATTCAATCAGGATGTTAGAGATTATTAGTATCGAAAGCACAACCATTATTTGGGCTAATTCCAATCCTATGTTGAAGGCCAATAATGGGGATAAAATGGAACTCTCTTTTCCCAACAAGCTTTGCAGGTAATTTGAAAATCCTAGCCCATGAATTAAACCAAAAATTGCCACAAGAATGAATTTGTATCGGGGTAATTTGGTCGATTTTATTTTACTCTCCTTAAAATATAAATTGGAAAAAGCGGAAAATAAAATGGTGCAAGGAATTAGAAATTCAATCCAGTTTTGGGAAAATTCAATCCATTTTAAGGTAGCTAAGGCTAAAGTCAATGAATGACCCAGGGTAAATGCGGTAATTAAAAACAGGAGTTTTTTCGCGTCATAGAATTTGTACATGCACGTGATGGATAAAATGAACAGCAGGTGATCTAAGGCCTGTATATTCATGATATGTTGAAATCCTAATACCAGATAGCTGTTAAATGTGGACATATATGACGTAATTTTCCCTAAAAATATGGAAATTTAAAGAATTAAATTAAAAAATCGTTTATGAGTTCATTTGACTATATCATTGTAGGCGCGGGTACTGCTGGTTGCGTGCTGGCAAATCGGCTTACGGAAAACCCTTCGATCCAAGTCTTATTAGTGGAGGCAGGGATGGACAGTCGTGATCCTAGAATTTTCACACCCTCTTCATACCCTTTATTAAATGGGACTAATATGAATTGGAATTTTTTTACCGAGCCACAGAAGAATTTAGGGGGGCGTCAGATATACCAACCGCGAGGAAAGGCGATGGGGGGAAGCAGTGCTATTAATTGCATGGCCTATATTCGTGGTAATAAAGCTGATTTTGAGCATTGGGAATCGATGGGCTGTGGCGGTTGGTCTTATGCTGATATGCTTCCGTATTTCAAAAAATCAGAAAATAACCTGGATTTACACAATGAATTTCACGGGCAAGGTGGCCCATTAACCGTTTCTAATCCAAGCCAAAATACCATTTTTGGTCAGGCATTTATTGAAGCTTGCGGCTCGGTGGGAATTCCTAAAAATGCTGATTTTAATGGCGCGAGCCAAATAGGTGCAGGCATGTTTCAGTTTGCCATTGCGGATGGCCAACGAGTGACCGGCGCCAGCGCTTTCATCAATCCGATTTTAAAAAGGAAAAATTTAAAGGTCCTAAGCCAATTTCATGTCACCCATTTAGTGATGGAAGGCGAGCGAGTTACTGGCATCGAAGGGCATTTGAAAAATGCGAAATCGAGTACCCTTTTTAAAGCTGCACAAGATGTTATCCTATCTGCAGGTTCTTTCCAGAGTCCACAAATTATGATGTTGGCCGGCATTGGCGATTCAGATTATTTGAAGTCTTTTGGCATACAGACTAAGGTGAATTTACCTGGGGTGGGCAAGAATTTGTCGGACCATGTATTTGTCAACATGCATGCGGAGGCTAAAACGCAGCGTGCATCATTTAATGCAGCTATTTCCATCCCCAATTTCCTGACCTATGTGACTAAAAAGAAAGGACCCCTTTCTGCAAGTCCTTTAGAAGGTTGTGCATTTTATGATTCGGTGAATCAATCTGAGCAACCAGATTTACAATTTCATTTTTCTTCTGCGTGGTCATTAGATATGTATGATTATAAAAAAATGCCTATTGAAGACGGATTTACTTGTTTACCTACCTTGTTGAAACCCGAAAGTAGAGGCTATGTGGGTCTTCACTCAAAATCACCTTGGGATGCCCCCAAAATTGACCCTCAGTATTTATCTGATTCCCAAGGAAAAGATTTGGCTACCTTGAAAAGAGGAGTGAAATTAGCGCATCAAATTTTATTATCTTCTGAATTTGACCACCTCAGATTAGGCCATACATTGCCTTATCCTTCAGGTGAACTGACGGAGGAATTGATCCAAAAACATATCGAACGAGCGACAGAATGCGTTTATCATCCCATAGGTACTTGTAAAATGGGAAATGATTCCAGTTCGGTAACAGATCCCCAAACGCTCCGTGTGAAGGGAATAAATGGCTTACGTGTTATTGACGCTTCCATCATGCCAGATTTAGTATCTGGAAATACAAATGCCATCGCGATGGCCATTGGCGAAAAAGGTGCTGATTTAGTCTTAAATAATTATTAATTTGCACACCTAATAAAAAAACATACGATGAAAAAAATCATTTTAATTTTTACTACCCTTGTCATGGCGGTAACGGCAAAAGCACAAAAGGCTACTGTTGAATCTTTACGCGAAGCAGAGCTGAATCGTTTTAAAGTAATGATTGGACAAGATGAAAAAGGCTTAGATGCAGTGATGCACGCTGATTTAGTTTACAATCACTCCAATGCGGCTACTGATAATAAAGTAAGCTATGTGGGCTCGATCGTTTCAAAGAAAACTATTTATGCTTCCATTGAATCGGAGGAATTAACCCCGCGTGTATACGGAAAGTTTGGAATTATTACTGGAATCGCGAAAATCAAAAATCAAGCTAAAGACGGTTCATTTACATTTAATCATCTTAAATATACCGATGTTTGGATTTTTCAAGATAAGAGATGGCAAATGCTTTCTTGGCAATCGACGAAAATACTTAATTAATTGTCGAGGCAAAATTTTCGATTTCAAGATAAATCATGGCTAATTCCGATGGCTTGATGCAGTAGGGTGGCAAGATATATAAGGTATTACCTAGGGGTCTCAAAAGGATCCCTTTTTTTATAAAATGATCATACGCTTTTCCTCGGATGGGGTTTAAATAGCCGTCTTTTTCAACGGTCTCTAGTTCACAGGCCACAATGGTCCCGATGCATCGTACATTTTTAATGGTCGGGTGTGCGGCCATATTGATTTTCCAAGCTTCATGACTTTTTTCGATGGCTGCGATATTAGACCAAGTAGTTTCATCCTCCATGAGGTCCATGCTGGCGTTCGCTGCCGCGCAGGCGAGGGGATTTGCCGTGAAGGAATGGGAATGAAAAAGGGTCTTTGTCCTATCTGAAGAAAGAAAAGAATCAAATAATAAATCCGAGCAAACCGTAACTCCCATCGCCATCATGCCGCCTGTTAATCCTTTTGACAAGCAAACGATATCAGGTTTTTGTTGTAAATAGTCCATAGCAAACCATTTTCCGGTGCGCCCAAAACCCGTCATGATTTCATCTGAAATACAAATCAATCCTTGATTTTTTGCGATTGAAATGATCTTATCTAAAGTTTCAGCCGCATACATATTCATGCCACCGGCCCCTTGAATTAAAGGTTCAAAAATGATGGCGGCATACAAGTCTGCCTGCTTTAATTTTGCTTCAAGCACTTCTAGGCATGGGGCTTCATTTTTTGGATTAGGGATAAATTCCACCTCAAAAAGCATGTCTTGAAAAGGTGCATTGAAGGAGCTTGGCGCCCCCAAACTCATCGCTCCAAACGTATCTCCATGGTAAGCGTCCTCAAACGCGATGATTTTCCTACGCTTTTGATTGCCTTGGTTATGAAAGAATTGCAAGGCCATTTTGATGGCGACCTCCACGGCAGTAGAGCCATTGTCCGAGTAAAATACTTTTTGGAAATTGGCCGGTAAGTGACTTAATAAGCGTTCGGCTAAGCGAATCGCAGTTTCATGCGTAAAACCCGCAAAAATCACTTGTTCTAAACAGAGCGCCTGTTCATACACTTTTTGGGCCATGTAAGCATTTGAATGTCCATGTAAATTTACCCACCAAGAAGCGATGGCGTCAATGTATTGCTTTCCATCCTCATCATATAAATAGACTCCTTCGCCACGCACGATGGCAATCGAATCGGGTTCAATATGATGCTGCGTAAATGGATGCCAAATAACTTTTTTATCTCTTTCCGACAGACTAATTTGAGATGGATTGGGCATATTTTATAATGGTTTCTGGCGTAATTTCCTCTTCTTGTTGGACACGCAAAACTACGGGTAATTGCGTATAGTTTAAAATGAATTTTTCTCCTGATGGATTTGATGGTCCATTGAAGACAATTCCCATGATTGGAATATGGTTATCCTTGAGTACTCGGTAGGTCAACAACGTATGATTGATGCTCCCTAAGTAATTTTTACTCACTACCATTACGGGTAGAGCTAGTTTTTTTATCAAGTCTAAATTTGTTTGGTGATCGTTGATCGGCACGAGAATTCCTCCCGCAAGTTCCACAATCAATGAATTCTGAGTTTGCGGTAACTGCATTTTTTCTAAATCTATGGTAACCCCATCGATCTCTGCAGCTGTATGCGGGGAAAGCGGTTGACTTAACACATAGGCCGAGTCCCAAATCTTCAAATGGGGCAATTGGGTCATTTTTTTTATAAATAATGCATCCGCTTCCTCCGGATTTCCTGATTGAATCGGTTTCCAGTAGTCGGCCTGTAGTGCCTGAGTAAAGATGGCCGATATGAGCGTTTTGCCAATTTCAGTTCCAATCCCTGCAACAATAAAGGATTTATTCATGGGTTTCCATGTTTTTTATGAGGGCCAAAATGTCTTCTTTTTTAGTCAAGCTGTTCAAAGTGACGCGTATTCTTTCTTCTCCTTTGGGAACTGTCGGGTAAACGATTGCTTTGACAGCAAATCCTGCTTCCTGCATCTCTAATGCTTTCTTTTTGACGGCTTGATTCCCCGGGATGAAAAAGGTTTGAATGGCCGATTTACTTGCACCCCAATCGCTTGATTTGGTCTTTTGAATAAAAAAATCAATGTTTTCTTTTAATTTTTCTCTTAGGCCATTTTGTGTTTTCAAGAAATCTAAAGTGGTGGATAAGCCTAGCACATGTTGCGGACTTGGCGCTGTTGAGTAAATAAAGGGTCGGGCAAAATTGATTAAAAAATCAATTAATGTTTGTGATCCAAGAACGACGGCACCTGCATTTCCCCACGCTTTCCCAAAAGTAATGATTCGAGCAAATATCTCTTTTTCGATACCCATTTCTACCGCTATTCCATTTCCAATAGGTCCATAAATCCCCCCTGCATGTGCTTCGTCTAGGATTATTTCTGCCTTGTATTTATTTTTTAAATGGACTAATTCTCTCAAAGGAGCCATATCACCATCCATGGAATATAAGGATTCAACCACAATCCATTTGGGCGTTTCGATGGGATATTCGCTCAGTAAATTTTCTAAATCCCCTAAATCGTTGTGCTTAAATATCTTTCGTTCAGCTTTTCCTAAGCGCAAACCGTCGATTAAACTTGCGTGCAACCATTGATCGCAAAACACGACTTGTCCTTGCTGTGTGATTGCTGAGAGTAGGCCTACATTGGCATCGTATCCACCACTAAACAATAAAGATGCTTCAGCCTGATGAAAGACAGCGCATTTTTTTTCAAATTGTTCGAATAATCGGGAATGTCCGGAAATTAGCCTTGAGCCCGTGGAGCCATTGATGGCTTGAAAATTAGGTTTTAACAGATTAAAATCGGCTTCAATCTGATTAGCTAAGCTTTGATTTTTGGCTAATCCTAAATAATCATTGGAACAAAAGTCGGCAAGTTTATCCATGACGTTCAGCGAGCGAATGAGACCATTTTGCCTTCGCTCGGTCAATTGTTCCCCTAAAATTTGTTCGTGTGATTTCATCCTGTAATTCCTTAGCAAATTACGAATTTTAGGTTGACATGGAGTGAATTAACCACACATTCCATCGAAATTGTTTAAGTAATTGATTATTTCTATTAAAAATGATGAAAAATGTTTGACAATCTAATATATGTATCGTAGTATTGTACTGTGTTTCAATATCGTAAGCACCTCAATAAAAACAATTCCTATCATTTCAATCTTTTAATTATCAGTTAATCCACTTTTTGTGCATTAAAATAATGTTTCAAAGAGGATCTTTTGATCAGAAATTAGGCTTGTTAAATCAAATTAAGAATATTCATTTCACCATTTTATGGAAGAAAAACCAATCAGGAAAGTAAAAAAAGTCGCGGAAGAATTGCCTACAAATGATCGTCCTAAGCGCCAAAGAATTCAAAAATCTACGGAAGAACCTGCTTTAGCTCCGATGCCCAATTTAAATTTTGAGTCCACTATTAGCGTAGCCGATGCGGCTCCAGTGGTGGTGGAAACTAAACCAGAACTAAGTTTAGAGGTGAAATCTGCAAGGCCTGCAAAGAATTTTCGTCCTCGCCAGGAGCGTCTACAGCCCGAATTGGAGGAGGCTCCGATCGAATACGATGCGATTGCTCCTTCGGATGATGAGGTGGTTGACACGTCATTTATCACCAATAATGACAATGTGGTAGATTCTAAGGTTTCCCCTACGGATGCGCCAGTTGATTTAGATAAATTACCCAAAGAAGAAATCCAAGCTCAAAACACCCAGCAGTTTAAGCCTCGTTCAAATTACAATCAGATCATCAAAGAATTAGATGGTTTGATCGACAATGAAGGAGTGTTGGAAATTATGCAAGAAGGCGGTTATGGATTTATGCGTTCTTCGGATTATAATTACCTAGCCTCTCCTGATGATATTTATGTTTCTCCCTCTCAAATTAAAATGTTTGGTTTGAAAACAGGAGATACTATTTTAGGTAAAATTCGTCCGCCCAAAGAAGGTGAAAAATATTTCGCACTTTTGAAAGTAGAATCTGTCAATGGAAAGACTACGGATGAAATTCGTGATCGAATTAATTTTGAATACTTGACACCCCTTTTTCCTGAGGAGAAATTAAATCTATCAACGACGGCAGATAATTATTCTACTCGAATTTTAGATTTATTTGCGCCGATTGGAAAGGGACAGCGTGGAATGATCGTAGCCCAGCCAAAAACCGGTAAAACGGTTTTATTGAAAGATATAGCCAATGCCATTTCACGGAATCATCCTGAGGTGTATTTGATCATCTTATTGATCGATGAGCGACCTGAAGAAGTAACGGATATGCAACGTTCAGTACGTGCTGAGGTTATTTCGTCTACTTTTGACGAGCAAGCAGAGCGTCACGTAAAAGTGGCCAGCATTGTGTTGGAAAAAGCAAAAAGAATGGTTGAATGTGGACATGATGTGGTTATCTTGTTGGATTCCATCACTCGATTAGCTCGTGCTTACAACACCGTGGTTCCTTCTTCAGGTAAAATATTATCTGGAGGTGTGGATGCCAATGCATTACATAAGCCAAAGCGTTTCTTTGGTGCGGCTCGTAATGTCGAAAATGGTGGTTCATTAACGATTATTGCAACTGCCTTGACGGAAACAGGTAGTAAAATGGATGAAGTAATTTTCGAAGAATTTAAAGGAACAGGTAACATGGAATTGCAGTTGGATCGTAAATTGTCTAACCGCCGAGTGTACCCTGCCATTGATATTACCGCTTCAGGTACGCGTCGTGAAGATTTATTGATGGACCCAGCGGTCCTTCAACGCGTTTGGATTTTGCGCAAGCACATGTCTGATATGACTTCTGTGGAAGCCATGGAATTTTTACAGCAGCAGATGAAAGGAACAAGGACGAACGAAGAGTTCTTGGTTTCAATGAATCGATAAAATAAAAAAGTCTTTGAAAGATTTCAAAGACTTTGTACTTCTTAATCTGAATAGACGTCAACGTGACGTCTATTTTTTTTATAGCAACTCGTAAATACCCGCCACTCCTTGGCCACCACCCACACAGGCGGTCACCATACCGTATTTTTTGTTGCGCCGACGAAGTTCATGGAATAGTTGGATCGATAATTTTGCCCCCGAACAACCCAGTGGATGCCCCAATGCGATCGCTCCTCCATTGACATTTACTTTTTCTTGATCGATACCTAAAGTTTTGATGACGGCTAATGACTGTGCCGCGAAGGCCTCATTCAATTCAATCAAATCAATATCTTCTAAATTTAAACCCGCTTTTTTCAAGGCGATTGGAATCGCTTCCACCGGTCCAATGCCCATGAGGCTCGGTTCTACACCGGCAGCCGCATAACTTAGCATTTTGGCGATGGGTTTTAGCTTGTATTGTTCCACAAATTTTTCCGAAACAACCAGCACAAAAGCCGCGCCATCAGACGTTTGGGAAGCATTTCCCGCCGTTACCGAACCACCCATAGCGAACACAGGTTTTAATTTACCTAGCGCCTCTAATGTTGTATCTGCCCGAGGACCTTCGTCCTGAGAAACCACCCATTCCCGCGTTTTTTTAGTGCCAGATTTGGCATCAAAATAATTCTCAGAAACTTTCACAGGAACGATTTGATCCGTAAATAAGCCTGCTTTCTGAGCAGCTAGGGCTTTTTGATGGGAGGCGAATGAAAAGGCATCTTGCTCCTCCCGCGTTACATTATATTTCTTGCTTACTTCTTCTGCCGTCAAGCCCATTCCGATGTAATAATCCGGATGTTCATTGGCGATGCCGTAATTTAAAACCGTTTTGTGGCCCATCATCGGCAACATGCTCATCGATTCTGTTCCACCGGCAATCACACAATCCGCCATGCCTGAGGCTACTTTGGCAGAAGCCAATGCAATGGCTTCCAATCCTGAACCGCAGTAGCGATTGATGATAAATCCTGGAACACTTTTTGGGAGTGACAATAAAGAAATGTAACGTGCCATTTGCATGCCTTGCTCCGCTTCTGGAATGGCATTTCCCACGATTAAATCGTCCACTAAAGCCGGGTCCAACGAAGGAACCTGTGCCATTAAATGTTTAATCACTTCCGCTGCCAAATCATCCGGCCGCATGGTACGAAATCCTCCCCGATTGGCCTTAGCCACCGCCGTACGATATCCCGCTATTATGTATGCATTCATGTTCGTAATTGATTAATTTCTTAAAGGTTTTCCGCCACTTAATAGGCTTCCGATTCTGTCCATGGTTTTTTGTTCTCCTGTCAACGATAAAAATGCTTCGCGCTCAAGATCCAATAAATATTGTTCAGTAACTTGTTGGGGTGCATCCAAATCCCCCCCGCAAATCGCGAAGGCTAATTTGTTAGCAATCAACGCATCGTGTTCCGAAATATATCGGCCCATCAACATCCCCTCAATTCCTGCCTTGAATAAAGCTAAACCTTGCTTACCCTCCACCCAGACATCACTTCGGCGAGTTTTTTGTACATAACCTGCCTCAGCTAATAAGATGGCTTCTTTTTTCGCCTCGCTAATCACTTGGCTCCGGTTTAACACAATCCGATCTTGCGAACGTAAATAGTTCATTTCCAAAGCCTCATGTGCAGAAGTACTCACACGTGCGGTGGCAATATTCATAAAGGCTTGTTGGAGTCGGTTCAACTCCACATCCCCCGTTCTTCTTGCATCTCCCATTCTCAAAGCCATCTCTTTCGTTCCTCCACCCGCTGGAATTAAACCTACGCCCACCTCCACTAAACCCATATACAATTCGGAATGAGACACAATTTTATCTGCGTGTAAATTGATTTCGCAACCACCTCCTAAAGCTAAAGTATGGGGAGCTACTACTACTGGAATACTGGAATAGCGAACGCGCATCATAGATTCTTGGAACGTGGCAATCATCTGGTTTACCTCGTCGAATTTCTTCTCGATGCCAAACATATACAACATGCCCAAATTGGCACCTGCTGAAAAGGCCTCGTTCGATTCATTGCCTATCACCAAACCACGAAAATCTTTTTCTGCAGTTTCAATCGCATGAGCTAGACCTTCTAGGACGCCTTGGCCCATCGTGTTCATTTTGGAATGGAATTCCAACCCTACAATGCCATCGCCTAAATCGATGATGTGAGCATCTTCGTTTTTAAATACGGTATTTGTAGGTTTTAATATTTGTAAAGAAATTTGCTTTTCTTGGCCTGGAATGGCTTGGTAGCTTTTGCTGGCCAAATCATAATAGAGTCGTTTACCACCTTCCGTTTTGTAGAAAGTTGAGTGGCCGAGGGCCAACATCTCACTGACCCAAGGAGCTGGTGTTAGACCTAATTCCGCCATCATCGAATTCGCCTTTTCGACGCCGATGGCATCCCAAGTTTCGAATACGCCCATTTCCCAACCAAATCCCGCGCATATCGCTTGGTCAATTTTGACTAAATCATCCGCAATTTCAGGCACCCGATTCGACGCATATCGGAAACCATCTAAGATGGTTTTTCGGTAAAATTCACCAGCTAGATCTTGGCCTGCTAAAAGAAGCGCAAAGCGATCGGCCAATTGGTCCACCGCCTTCGAACGCTCTAGGGTTTCAAAAGAAACGCGTTGCTGTGCCCCATATTCAAAGGTCTTTAAATCCAAACTCAAGATGTTCGTTTTACCTGTTGAGTCTTTGGTTTTTTTATAAAATCCTTGGCCTGTTTTATCACCCAGCCATTTGTTATCCATTAATTTTTGCATCATCGAAGGCAATTCAAAAATTGATTTGCTTTCATCTTCCGTCAAGGCCGCCAGTAAATTATTGGCTACATGAACCGTGGTATCTAAACCCACGACATCTGAAAGGCGGAAGGTACCGGATTTCGGTCGGCCTACGACTTTGGATGTTAATTTATCTACTTGCTCGACACTTAATCCTAATTCTTCCACCACTTTCATCGTCTGCATCATGGAATAAACGCCGATGCGGTTGGCAATAAAGGCCGGTGTGTCCTTACATAAGACGGTCGTTTTGCCCAACTGCGTTTCGCCATAGGTCAATAAAAATTCGATCACCGCTGGATCCGTTTTGGGAGTTGGGATGATTTCTAATAAACGTAAATAACGGGGTGGGTTAAAAAAGTGTGTACCGCAAAAATAAGCTTGAAAATCAGCTGAACGTCCTTCTGCCATCAAATGAATCGGTATTCCAGAGGTATTGGAAGTAATTAAAGTTCCTGCTTTTCTGAATTGCTCCACGCGATCATATAAAGATCTTTTGATAGCCAAATTCTCCACAACTACTTCCATAATCCAGTCGGCATCCGCAATGCCCGACAAATGATCATCAAAATTTCCTAATTGGATATTGGCCGCAAACCCAACCTGATATAAAGAAGCAGGTTTTGATTTTAATGTTTGTTGGAATGCTAGATTGACAATTCTATTCTTCATCAAAGGGCTGTCAAGCGATAAACCCTTCGCCTGTTCCTCCGCAGTTAATTCCTTGGGTGCAATATCCAAAAGAAGAACTTGTACTCCAATATTTGCGAAATGACAGGCGATGCGTGAGCCCATAATTCCAGAGCCCAGTATGGCTACTTTTTTAATGGAACGATTCATTAGAAATGATTTTTGTTTTTAATAGTTTAAATGGGTCACCTTTATAGAAGTCTTCGAAATTAATTGTTTCGCGAAGCCAAAGAGTAAATATAAATAAAATTTAAAGTGTTATGCAAGCATACTATATTAAATTTTAAAAACAGATAGGATCAAAGTACTTACTGGCAATTAGGGCGAAATTTAATCATATAAATTTCCATTTTATGCTTCTGCATTTTCTACATAACTCGATATGGGCTCGCATGCACATACTAAATTACGATCCCCATAAGCTGAATCGATTCTAGAGACGGTGGGCCAGAATTTTGCCGATTTCACATAAGGCAATGGAAACACCGCTTTTTCTCTCGTATATGGACGATTCCACTCACCTACTAACACGATGTTTTGGGTATGTGGCGCATTTTTTAACACATTATTTAGTTTGTCGGTCTTTCCATTTTCAACTTCCTTGATTTCTTCCCGGATGCTCAATAAGGCATCACAAAAACGGTCTATCTCGTCTTTATTTTCTGATTCCGTAGGTTCGATCATGAGCGTGCCAGCGACTGGAAACGATAGGGTAGGAGCATGAAACCCATAATCCATTAATCGCTTCGCAATGTCTTCAGCCTCTACTCCGGCAGAAATTTTAAAGGGTCTGCAATCGACGATCATTTCATGTGCGCAACGGCCTTGAGATCCTGTGTACAGAATTTGGAATTCTTTTTCCAAACGTGTTTTGATATAATTTGCATTTAAAATGGCCGTTTCTGTCGCCCTAGTCAATCCTTCTCCGCCCATCATGGCAATATATGCATATGAGATCGCTAAAATACTCGCAGAACCTACAGGCGCGGCTGAAACGGCACCGTGTGCTTCTGAGGCAATGGAATCGGTCATCACATGGCCCGGTAAAAAAGGAGCTAATTGCTTAGCTACACCGATCGGCCCCATCCCAGGTCCACCGCCTCCGTGAGGAATACAAAAAGTCTTATGTAAATTTAAATGACATACATCGGCACCGATCGTCGCAGGAGATGTTAATCCCACCTGAGCATTCATATTAGCGCCATCCATGTAAACTTGGCCGCCAAAATCATGAATCATTTGGCAAATTTCCTGAATGGATTCTTCAAAAACGCCGTGAGTACTCGGGTATGTAACCATTAAACAAGCCAAATGATCTTTGTGTTCTTCAGCCTTCGCGCGTAAATCGGCCATATCTATATTGCCATTGGCATCACAAGCAGTTACGATAACTTTCATGCCCGCCATCACAGCCGAGGCCGGATTTGTTCCATGTGCTGAAGAAGGAATCAGCGCAATATTTCGATGCGAATCACCCCTAGACGCATGGTAAGCGCGAATAACCAGTAAACCCGCATATTCACCTTGTGCTCCAGAATTTGGTTGCATCGACATGGCCGCAAAACGGGTAATCTCACAAAGCCAATCGTTTAATTCCATGATTAATCGTTGGTACCCGCGCGTTTGATCCCCCGGCGCAAAGGGATGAATTTTTCCCAGTTCAGGCCAGGTCACCGGAATCATTTCAGTCGTCGCATTCAATTTCATGGTACATGAACCCAGTGAAATCATGGAATGTACCATGGATAAATCTTTGGATTCTAATGATTTTAAATAGCGCAACATCCCATGTTCTGAATGGTATTTATGAAACACTTCATGCAACATGAATGTGCTCTTACGAGTTAAGGAGGCGGGAATTTGCCAAGCTACTGTTAATTCATCCCCTCCAATACCCTGGTTTTTGGCTCTTTGGAAAAAGGCTAAAATAGCGATCACATCATCTTCTGAATTGGTTTCGTCCAGGTTGATACTCAATTTACTCGGGTCATTTTTAAAGTACCTAAAGTTTCTTTGGGCTTCTTCTGCATAGGCCCTAATTTCTTCCGTTAATTCACCTGTCTGAACCGTTAAGGTGTCAAAATGCTGAGTATTTTCTAAGGTAAAGCCTAATTTTTTAAGTCCGGCGGCCAGCAATTCTGTCAATCCATAAATTTTTCCAGCGATATTTTTCAATCCTTCTGGTCCATGGTAAATGGCGTAGGCCGCTGCCATGATGGATAAAAGTACTTGGGCCGTACAAATATTGGAAGTCGCTTTTTCTCTACGAATATGTTGTTCGCGGGTTTGCAAGGCCATTCTTAAGGCACGATTTCCTTCTGAATCTACCGAAACGCCAATGATCCTTCCCGGAATACTTCTCTTGTATTTTTCTTTTGTGGCAAAAAATGCGGCATGCGGTCCACCAAATCCCATGGGAACTCCAAATCGCTGGGAACAACCTACCACAACATCCGCGCCCCATTCTCCCGGAGGAGTTAACAAAGTTAAAGCTAATAGATCCGCTGCTACAACTACTTGGACATCGTTTTCTTTCGCCGCATCTACTAAATTTTTATAATCAAATACTTCGCCATTGGCCGCCGGATATTGCAACAACATGCCAAAAAATTTCGTGTCTGTTACATCGACAGCTTGATGATCCCCGACAATAATTTCTATGCCGATAGGCTCTGCACGCGTTTTTAATAGGTCAATCGTTTGAGGTAAACAAAGGGAAGAAACAAAAAATGCATCGCCCTTTTCGGAAGATTTTTGACCAAATAACATCGTCATCGCTTCTGCGGCAGCCGTTCCTTCGTCGAGCAAAGAGGCATTGGCTAATTCCATGCCGGTTAGGTCGATGATCAATGTTTGGTAATTTAATAACATCTCCAATCTCCCTTGAGCAATTTCTGCTTGGTATGGGGTGTAGGCCGTATACCAAGCCGGATTTTCTAAAATATTTCTTAGAACAACCGTAGGCGTAATGGTGTCATAATAACCTAAACCAATATGACTTTTAAATACCTTATTATGCCCCATGATTTGTTTAAAATCCCGCAAAAATTCAAACTCAGTTTTCGGATTAGGTAAACGTAATTCATGTGCCAATCTGATCTTAGAAGGGACAGTTTGATCGATGAGTGTCGCAAGGCTATCGACCCCAATGGTCTTTAACATGGCATTCACATCTTCTTGATTTGAATTATTATGTCTCAATGAAAAATCTTCTCGGTATTTGAAATTTGGGTGCATAGTTGATTGAAGGAATTTTGTTGAAAAACTTGACAAAAATAATCTTTTTTTAGCGATTTATTTTTCAATTGTTAACTTCGCCTTTCCAAAAATGTTTTATAAAATGAAAAAATCAACAATCTATTTATTAGCCCTAATTTTGGTGGCTAAATTAATTCCAACAAATGTGTTGGCTCAAGGAAATCCAATACCCTTTGCATATAATATCAAGGCTGAAGATTTAAAAAAACACTTGACTTTTTTAGCTTCTGATAGCTTAAAAGGTCGAAATACAGGTTCCGCCGAACAAAAAGTGGCAGCTAATTATATTGCCGATCATTTTAAGAAGGTAGGTTTAGCACCAGTCCAAGGAAGTTATTTTCAAAAAGTAGGTTTGGCGAATCGTTCTTGGTCCACTGTGTCATTTTCTTCCCGAGGAAAAAATTATGATTACATGGACCAATTTATGGCTTCGGCTTTGACCCCTGTGGTTGCCAATTCAAAATTACCCGTCGTATTTGCTGGCTTTGGAGTACAGCAAGGTGCCTACACCGATTTTAGCCAATTAAAAGCTAAAGGGTCTGTGGTGATCGCGTTTGAAGGGGAGGCTAAAGATGAATCAGGAAATTATGTCCTGTCTGGCACGAAGGATCCTTCTGTTTTTGGCAAAGGAGATGGTTGGAAAGAAAAATTAAAGAGATCCCAGGCTGCAGGCGCCAAAGGGCTTATTTTAATATCAAGCAAGTCTGAAAAAGATTTTGGAAATGCAATGCGTCAACAACAAATCATGTTAAAGCGATATGGTAATGAGCGTATGGTCTTTACAGATGAAGTGGCTGCTGCGAATGAGGCACCAGTTTTAATGATTTCTTCCGTGGTTGCTGCTGAAATTTTAGGAATATCTGAAGCTGATTTATTAGCTTTTAAATCGGATTTAGTACGCCAGAAAAAATCAGTATCCTCAAAGTTTAAGCCAGCGCCTATTAATTTAACGATTGAAAGAACTGAAAAGCCAGTTGACACCTATAATGTCGTAGGTTTTTTAGAGGGAACGGATAAAAAGGATGAAGTCATTGTCATCACCGCGCATTATGATCACATTGGCGTTTCCGCCGATGGAAAAATTAATAATGGAGCGAATGA
>CAMDRO010000036.1 GCA_945906795.1 Spirosoma fluviale | reverse complement strand
GATTCATTCGGGATTCTTAGTCTTAACCTGCATGTGAATATTGTAGAAAAATAACTTAATTTTGAAGATATCGAAATTGTATTTTTATGATCTTTTGTTCAATTGATTGGAATCCAAATCCTGAAATTTTTAAAATTTTAGAATTCCCTGTTCGTTATTATGGTCTTTTCTTTGCCATGGCATTTTTGGCAGGATTCCAAGTGATGACGTATATATTTAAAAAGGAGGGCAGGCCTATTGAGCAAGCGGACCAATTACTTTTATATGCCATGCTTGCCACGGTGGTCGGCGCTAGAATGGGGCATTATTTTTTCTATGAATTTCCATTATTGCAAGCGGATCCCATGCGTTTTTTCATACAAATGATTACGCCTCCATTTTCAGGTTTAGCTTCTCATGGGGCGGCAGTAGGATTATTTTTAGCCTTCTATCTATATGTAAGAAAAAATCCAAATCAATCTTATTTATATGTGACGGATCGAATGGTTATTGTAGCTTCCTTGGCCGGATTTTTTATACGTATGGGGAACTTGATGAATTCTGAGATTATTGGTAAACCCACCGACCTCCCTTGGGGATTCAAATTTTTCAGGGATTTTGAATTTAATCCTATGGGAGATCCTGCCATGGTGGTGGCCAGACATCCATCTCAATTATATGAAGCGCTTTCTTGCTTGTTGATTTTCACTTTATTAATGTGGTTTTGGTCCAAAAAGAAAGCGAAAACTCAGGAAGGGTTAATGACCGGATTGTTTATGGTGGTGTTGTTTGGACTTCGTTTTTTCTATGAGTTTTTGAAAGAAAACCAAAGCGATTTTGAAAATCAAATGGCGTTAAATATGGGCCAAATCCTATCCATACCTTCTGTTATTTTTGGTTTAATTGTCTTGTTTTACTCGTATAAAAAGGCAAATAACAAAGGCTAATTAGGACTACCGGAATCCACCTCTCTAGGCAATTGATGGCATATTCAATCCAACCATGAATCTGTTCTCTGATCGGCCCGAAACTTATTTTTTTAAAAATTCAGCATCATCCGTAATGCTTATTGCGTCTTGAGTCAATAAATCTTCTCTAAATGGCTCAATGGGTGTATAGCTGCTAGCGTGAACATCTTTGTAAGGTTTGTTGCTGGCTAAATTATATGCCGTAATAATTGACCAGCGAGGCTTGTCTGAGAGGTTGGCCGCGGAAGCGTGTAATGTGTTGCAATGAAAAAACGCCGAATCTCCTAATTCCATTTCCAAATAGTCTAAAGGCATGATTTTAAGCGCTTCATTCACTTTTTCCATGTCTGCGCCCACTTGCTCCCCCGAAAACCCATGCTCAACTCTACCCAATTTGTGCGAACCTCGAATCATTTGTAAACACCCATTTTCCTTGGTTGCAGGCGTAAGTGCGGTCAACACACTTAGCATATCGGGGAATAGAAATCCGTTGTTTTTGTACCAATATCCATAATCCTGATGCCACTCCCATGCTCCTCCCTTTTTAGGCTCTTTCTGCATCAGCTTGGAATGGTAATGCGCTGCTTTGCCATTCAAAATTTGTTCTACAGCATTGACAATACGCTCTGAACGAGCAAACTTACTGTATAAACTTTCATCCAAGGAATACCAAAGAGCTAACTTTGTTTTGAGGCCAGAGGCATCGATGCGGTCAAAACTTTTTTTGCTCATCAATTCATCGTCAATGGCTATTTTGTACAATAAATCGACCTCCTCATGCGTGAAGAAATTACGGACTACCACATATCCATCTCGGTGATAGGCCTCTAAGTGTTCTTTTGTAAATTTCATGGTATTTTATTTAAGATTTTTCTGCGTCAATATTGGGTACTAATAAATGAATAATGATCAAGGCTATGCCGTACATAGATGCGGCAATGACAAAAAGGATTTTATAACTACCTGTGGCCTGAAGTAAATGTCCTGTAGCTGAAGCCATTAGCATTCCCCCTACAGCGCCCGCCATTCCGATAAATCCGACGACCGTTCCCATATCTTTTTTGGGAAAAAAGTCGGTTGCCAAGGTGTACATATTGGCGGACCAACCCGTATGTGCGGCCATGCCTAGGCCAATTAATATAACGGCTGGCCACAAGTCATCAATGCCCGAGGCCCAATAAATGGGTACCACCATGATGGCGCAAATGAGCAAAGTAGTTTTTCGAGCCGCATTTATGCTCCATCCTATTTGTAGAAAATAGGATGAAAGCCAACCACCCCCAATACTCCCCACGTCGGCAATCAAATAAGCGACAATGAGGGGCAAGCCAATTTTATCCAATTTCAAACCATAAGTGGTATTGAGGAATTTGGGAAGCCAATAGAGGAAAAACCACCAAATAGGGTCAGTCATGAACTTTCCTATCGCAATGGCCCATATTTTTCGGGTACGAATAATTGTCCAAATGGACGTAGGTTTCTCAAGGTTCTCCTCCGTATCTGCTTTAATTAAATCCAATTCAGCGGTATTAATGCTCATATTTTCTTCGGGGCGGCTCATTAATCTAAGCCAGAAAAACAACCAAATAAAACCTAATAATCCTGTAAGAATAAAAGCTGCTTGCCAACCAAAGTTGAGCGCAATGATAGGGACAAGCAATGGGGCAACGATTGCTCCAATGTTTGAGCCCGAATTGAAAATACCCGTGGCTAAAGCCCTTTCCTTTCGAGGAAACCACTCGGAAATGGTTTTGATTGCAGCGGGGAAATTACCTGATTCACCAATCCCTAGCGCTAATCTTGCCACCCCAAATCCTATAGGTGTGCGCGCTAAAGCATGTGCCATCGCTGCCAAAGACCACACGATAATGGAAAGAATGAATCCTTTTTTCGCCCCTAAAAAATCAATCAATTTGCCCACCATCAGTAAACCAATCGCATAAGATAATTGAAAGGCCGTCACGATGTACCCGTATTCGATTTCTGTCCAACCAATTTCGGTTTGAAGTTGAGGTGCCAAAATAGCAAATACCTGTCGGTCAACGTAATTGATCGTCGTGGCAAAAAACAACAGCGCACATATCCACCAACGCATTGCTGTAGGCTTTTGATCAAGCGATGGTTGGTTCATGATCATCTATTTTCAGTTTCCAATCGTGTCTTATACTGATTCCAAACGTACATGGTGTTTTGAATAAGCTGGGGCTTATTCCCTTTAATGTTGTAACACTGAACGCCAATGGGCTTTTTATATTTGATTGTTTTGACAATGTATTTCAACAGGTCATAGGTGTCAAAACTGCCTGTGCCTAGGGGTAAAATGTAATCGTCAAAAATTGATTTTTTCTGAGAAATGATGTCGTTTGCGCCACTAATCGTAATCATTTTTAAGTAAGGTTTGAGATCCTTCAAATGACTTTTTAAATGAGTGCGTTCAGTCAAACTAGTTGTGGCCAGCCAATGACATAGATTAAATGATAATCCCACATTTTTCCGATTTACCTTTTGAGCCAATTGTAAGGCATGATCAGTCCGCTCAACATAAAAACCAAAATGGGGATAAATGGCTACCTGTAATCCAGACTTTTTTGACCACGTGGAAATTAGCTGCAAAAGCCGAATGGCCTCCGAATCACCCTCAGGAGAATTTGGTTTAAACCGTTTGGTATCCGATAGCATATAAGGAGCAATAATGGTATGAGTACCTTTCAGTTTATGGATAGCATTTTCTAATCGATGATCAATGGGGTCGCCCAATTGGAGATTTACATAAAAATAAGACCCCTTGAATTGGAACTGGTCAAGAGCTGATTTCATGCCATCAAAGCTTTCAATTTGATTGATTTCAATTCCATCAAAACCCGCATTTTTCACTAATTCAACTTGCTTGTCAAAAGTATTGTAGGTGCTATCCCCTCGAATAATATTGTGCAAGGCGAAAAACTCATTTTTTACTTTTTGAGCGAAAAGACTATTTGAACAAATCAAAATCAATAAGAGGTAGGTACGCATGGTTTATTGTGATTGATGCATTTATTTTTTTACAAGAACCTATCATTTAAAATCATAGAAATTTTATGTCTATTTCGACCAGTCGATGAAATCCCTACAACCATTTATTTCTCAAAATAGGTGCTGCTAAAAGCGCATTTGCCGCGTTATTGCCAACAAAAAGCTCTTTTTCTGGCTGCCATATTAGTTTTTCCCCGATTTGGCAAGCGATTAAACCGATTTGAGAAATCGTAATGCCTCGATGACCGACTTCAATGGGTATAAGTGTTTGCTGCTGGTTGCGAATCCCTTGAATAAAATCATTTTTGTCCCATAATACACCTGTTAAATCCATTTCCCCCTTTTTCGGTTTAAGATCCAATAAGGCAGGATTACTACTTGTCGCTGTACCTGGATAGCCATCTATTTTCACCCATTCCTTTGAACCGAAATACGTAATCGTTGGAGAACTTGTTGGCGTTTGTTCGCAAGTCATTTCAACTCCATTGGCATATTTATACCAGACCTTAAAGTTGATCATCGTATTCCAAAGACTTTTTGGGAAAACGCCCGATCCTTCAATCTCTACAGGTCCTGAATTCTCACTATTGTTGGCCCACTGCGCCATATCAAAATAATGCGCACCCCAATTGGAAATCATTCCTTGCGCATAGGTATCGATTCGCATCCAATTTGGGCGTTTATTGGTTTGATTCAGGTCATGTACCCGCATTTGCGTATAAGGCACAAAAGGCGCGGGACCTAGCCACATATCATAATTTAATCCGCTTGGAACGGGCATATCCGCTTGTCTTACCACTGGTGTAGGGTCAGAAGGAAATGTAATCTCGATGCGCTTTAAATCCCCTATATATCCGTTTCGAACTAATTCTACGGCAAAATTTTGCTTGCGAACAGATCTAAATTCACTATCAGTCCGAGCAATAACACCGTATTTTCTGACCGCATCGGCCAATTGTCTTCCTTGTTGGACGCTCAAACTCAAAGGTTTTTCGATCGCAAAATGCTTTTTAGCTTTTGCTGCCATTAAGCCCATCGGAATATGCCAATGATCTGGGGTAGAAATCATCAGCGCATCAATTTTTTTATCGTTGATGACATCCCGATAATCGCCTACCGTTTGGCAACCCTTGTAAGCATTTACGCCATTTTTTTTGCTATAAAATTCATTGACAAATTTTTGGGCTTCTGTTTGGCGCCAGATGTCCACATCACAAACAGTCGTCACTTGGACGCCTTCTACTGCCAACATTTGAGGTAAATTAGACGCAAAAACTTGGCGTCCCGTGCCTATAAAACCTACCGTAATTCGATTCGATGGTGCATTTTTACCAAAAACAGAAGAAGGAACAATGTAGGGAATACCTATCGCAGCGGTTGTCAATGCTGTATTTTTTAAAAAATCTCGACGTTTCATCATTCTTTAATTTTAATATTTTTAAATGCGATGCGATGTCCATGATCTTGCAATAAAATATGTCCTTCCGTAATCGCAGCGAAATTTGGATAGTCTTTATATTTGCTATTTAAAACCCCATTTTTGAAAATATCTGACGATCTGTTGACCGCCAACACTTGTTTGCCATCGAGCCAATGTTCAATGTAATTATCTTTCACTAAGATGCGGGAGGAATGCCAAATGTCAACTTTTGCATCGGGTTTATCTGCGGCGATGACATCATAAATAGAAGCCGTTTTGAGGTCTTGCGGCAAATGTTTTTCATTATAAATGTATTCGGAATCGTCAATTAATTGATATTCATATCCAGCTTGAGATCCCTGTGGTTTGGGCAGAAGTTCTTCGATAAAATATTTGACACCTGAATTACCGCCTTTGCCTAATTTCCATTCAAAAACCAATTCGAAATTTCGGTATTTTTTCAGCGTCACAATATCACCTGCATCGCTGGATTCTACGCCTGCTGATAATTCGCCGCGAAGTTCTCCATCTTGTACAACCCAACCGTGTTTAGGAAAATCTTTTCTGTAAGCTCCGCGCCAACCTTTTGTCGTTTTGCCATCAAAGAGTAAAACCCATTTTCCTTTTTGATTAGGTTTGGCTATGGCATTTGGAAGAAAAAAACTTGTTAAAAATAGGGCAAAACAGATTTTTTTAAAATATGTAAACATTGAATTTTATCTTTTAAAATTTGTATGAATTAAAATGTAAATATTAATATTTAACCGATCAATAGTACAAAAATATGGGATAATTTCATCCTTTTGTTTCATGTTGATTCAAATATTGAATTATTTCATCAATCATATTTGATTTTTATATGATCTAATTTTGGGGGATATTTTTTAATTCTTTTCATTTCATAAGCGTGAATTTCCTGTCCCAATTGTTTCAAAAATGGAAATCCGACACGATCATATTCATATAGGTCATCATTGAATATTTCATCTTCATTGCATAAAATAACGGCAGATACCATAAATTCAATTTGGTTTTCAAAGTCGACGACGTAGGCATTGTCCAGTAAAAACCCATACGCATCTCCCACTTTATTAAAAATCCTGAGTTGATCATTTATGGGTTCATTTTTATCGGATCCGTAATAAATAAATTTACAATAGCTTGGATGAAAAGTCGAGTCCAATGGATAGTTGGGATACCTGGTTTCAGTCGGATATTGCGACATGTATTGATACAGGAATGAATAATCTTCTTGGGTCAATGTAAATTGTTTCCTTTTCGGAAAGGCCTCGGGCAACATAAGTCTTTGTAGGAATTCATGCTGAGCCGCTAAAGGAAATGCATTTTTTAAGGTAAAATCATAGGGTTTATGCTCGATTTGACCCTGTGAATTCATAAATCCCTTGCCCAATAAAATGGGCTTTTTCGAAATGATGGGTCGATGATTAAATGCGGCCTCTTGAAAATATTTTATGCGTCCCATCGAATCAACAAACTCTATGGGATTTGTAAATTGATTCTCCAAGGGCGTAAGCGGAACTTGCAATCGATGTGTAAATCTCACCCCTTTGAATCCTTTTGATTTCATGGATTGGTTAAACTCTTTTTGCCCCAGAAACTCATAAAGCCGATTGTAGGCTTCATTATCCGAAACGAGTAAGATCTTTTTGATGTAATGCGCCACGCTCGGTTTCCCGCTTTCAGCACTAGAATCCTTGAGTATTTCTTGTTGGCCATCCCGACTTTTCCGCGTATACATGAACCCATATTTATCTAAGTTCAATGCATTGATTTTCTCTAAAGCCAAGACACTTGCGGCTAATTTAACCGTACTAGCAGGGTAAAAATATTCTTTTGAATTGGTCCGATAAGCATACGTTTTGAGCGAGGGTTTGTTCTGCTTATCTCTGTTGATTTGAGTATACAAAATCTGAACTCTGTATTTTAATGAGTTTTCCGTGATATGTTTGAATTTCTCCGATTTCAATATCGAAGCCAATGGATTATCCTGTGCTTGTAACAGCATACTATTGATCAATAAACTAATCAGAAATATGTTTTTACACATCTTTGAAATTTAATAAGACCTCTATTAAACCTTCGATATCCTCTTTTGTCAATGAGCTGCTGATGGTGGCTCTGCAAATCGCCGGAGCATTAATATCCGGATAAGAAAATTGATTAGTTAAAAATCCATGCGCTTTTAAATAATCAAATAAGTCCGAAGAAGATGAACAAAAGGTCGGATATCCATGCAATCTTTTTATCGATTTACTTACTTCTTTCAGTCCCTCATCCATCAATTTCACGGTATCCCTTAATTGGCCCAATTGTTCTTCATAGGCCTCTTGCGCATGCAAACAGGCATAGCAAAATGCTGGGTTGGGTGGGGATGAGCCTACCCAAAAAGGATCTGATTTTAGCTGCTTGATTACATCCACTTCTCCTAAAATGATTCCGGCTGGGATTCCAAATGCTTTGGACAAGGAGGCCGTTTGAATCAAATTAGCCTCCGTTTTTATACCAATATCTTGGATGCCAATTCGATGAGATTCGTCGACCAGTAATAAATTCTCCTTAGAAAGTGAAGCCGCAAAGTCGAAATCGATTCCTTCCACCCAAGGTGATCCGGTACCGTCGATGGCGACAATATCCGTATACTGTAAATTGGCCTTCCATGCATTAAATGTTCCTGAAAATGGCTTATGATTTATGCTCCATAAAGCAGGGTGTGTTTTTGGGGCAATGTTTAAAAGACCATTTTGATTGAGTTGGAAGGCTATTTGGAGCGCTGTTTGTCCGGCCAACATCCCCGATGAACTTAATGCAGCCACTGGCCTGCCATATTTTTTGGTGAATAAATCTTCAAGCTCTTCCCAAACAGAAATTTGTACATTATTTCGCCTGGAACTTCCCCAGTTTTGAGAAAACTTTTTTATACCCTCGGTCAACTTTTCCTGAAATAAAGGATGAGTCCCAATCGAAAGGTAATTGGTACCCCCGAGCCAACGAAATTTTTTGCCTTCGTGTTCGACCCATCTTCCGGGAATGTGGTCACTATGTAATTGGTAGCTTGTCAATTGCGTTTTATTAATTCAGCTCCTGTGCCGGCGATTTTCGAATAGATAATTTTTCCATACTCAATCCGAATGCCTCTTGAAATGGTATCGTCAACTAAAAGGCAACCGTCCATATCCACAAAATCTAGTTGAGGAACTAATTGGGCTATCGCCGAACAGCCAATCGTTGATTCAGTCATGCAACCCACCATCACTTTTAACCCTAAGGATTTAGCTTTTTTAATCATTCTTAAGGCCGGCGTGAGGCCTCCACATTTCATTAATTTGATATTGACTCCGTGAAAAAAACCTACACATTTCTCCACATCTTGCTCTAAAATACAACTTTCATCAGCGATGATGGGCAGCGCAGATTGTTCAAATACTTTTTTCATCCCCTTCCAATCATCCGCTTTTAAAGGCTGCTCGATGAACTCCACTCCCCATTCTTTCAAGGCAGTTGAAAAATAAATGGTTTGTTCAGGTGTCCAACCCGTATTTGCGTCAACCCTAAAAACAGCCTCCGTTTCCTTTCGCAAGGCCTCTATAATTTCCAAATCATGATCCGTGCCTAATTTGATTTTATATAACGGAAAAGGCATCTCATGCATTTTTTCAATCATTTTATCGATTGAATCCATTCCGATCGTATAGTCGGTAAGGATATTTTTTTCAGTCGTATACCCCCACATTTCATACAAAGGTTTATCATGCATTTTACCCCATAAATCCCAGTAGGCCACGTCAATGGCACATAAAGCAAATGGATGATCATCCAATAAATGCTGCGACATTAATTTCCAAAAATCATGTGGATGAGGTAAAAATTCAGTTGGCAGAAATGCTTTTATACTTGTTAATTGGCCGATCATTTTTTCCATGCTGACGCCATAATAAGGCGTTTCGGTGGCTTCGCCGAATCCACTTTTGCCGTGCCAACAAAGCTCCACGATCAAGGTAGGTTGGATTTCCCTAGATTCATGTGTGATAGAAAAGGTGTGTTTTAACCTTAAGTCAAAGGCATGTATTTTTATTTCCATATCAAGGTCTTAAAGGAAAAAATGGAAGTAATTGCTCTGTTGACCCCGCTTTTTGCCACACTAACCCGTCCGCAAATTTCCAATGAATCAAATCCCCTGATCCATTATTTTTTAGTGTTTCAGCTTGTACGCCTTTTATTTTTACGGGAAGCCATTGGTCCAAATTAGGATTTGAGGAAGGTAAATTTGCCACCGATATTTTAGATAAAATCAAATGACTTCCCATTACCCAAGGTAAAAAATAAATCCAGAAACAGGTTAAGGTTGATATAGGATTTCCAGGAAAAGCAAACACCAATTTCCCGTCGGCTCGATTGCCTACATAAAGCGGCTTACCCGGTTTTTGGGCTATTTTGTGAAAGAGCGCTTTGAAGCCAAGTTCTTCTAAAACTTCTGGAATAAAATCTTTTTTGCCGGCGGATACTCCTCCTGAAAGTAATAGGATGTCATGCTTTTCTAAGGCTGATTCCAAGGATTGCTCGACCACCGATTTTTCATCCTTAATATGAGCGACTGTTGGCGAAAATCCATGTGATTTCAGCACAGCTTCTAACATAGCGGAATTGGAACTTCGTATTTGATGTGCAGCGGGCTTTTCGTGTATAGCAACAATTTCATCACCTGTCGAGAAAATAGCGATACCAGGCTTCTTAAATACGCTTAATTGCGTTTTCCCAATGGTCGCTGCAATGGCAATTTCCACAGGACCTATTTTAGTCCCAGAGGAAAGAATTAGGTCATTTTGCTTGCAATCACTCGCTTGGGCGTGGACAAACTGTCCAGGATTCAGTAAGTCTTTTCCAACATATTCCGCCCATTTTTCCCCTGCTAATTCAAAAAATTCAATGTCCTCAATTTTAATAATACTACTGCAATCTATGGGAACCGGAGCCCCCGTCATAATTTCGATGGCCGCATTTGAATGGCCTAATTGCTTTTGTGGTTCTCCCGCAAATGCAATGTCCTCTATGGGCCATTTTTTTAATGCTGTATTTTTGATGGCAATGCCATCCATCATAGCCCGATTATAAGGAGGAAAGTCTCTATCAGCCCTTAAATCTTCGGCAAGGATTAAACCTAGGGCGTCTTGAATGGCTATTTTTTGTACACTTTTGGGTACAATTAAACCTTGAATCAAATTTAAAGCCTCGTTTGGGTTAATCATTTTGGAAAAGCTATTTCTATAAATTTCTAAAAAAATCATTAAAATGAAACATAGTCGTGTATTTTTGTTGATAAATTTATTTTAATATGTCAAATTCCTTTTCGCATTTGGATGAAAATGGCCAACCAGGCATGGTGGATGTGAGTGCTAAAAATGAAACGGTTCGTGAAGCGCGCGCTCAGTCCATTGTTTATTTAGGGAAGGAAGTCGCAGCCCAATTATCAGGGGCCGGTTGGCAAACCAAGAAAGGAAGTATCATTCAAACCGCCACCCTTGCGGGAACGATGGGAGCTAAAAAAACATCAGACCTCATTCCCTTATGTCATCCCTTAGGCCTTGATTCCTGTAAATTTGAATTTGAAACTAGCGAAGATCAGGTGGTCATCACGTGCATTTGTCGTTTAGAAGCCAAAACAGGAGTGGAGATGGAAGCACTCGTGGGTGCCAGTATCGCAGCGTTAACGGTGTATGATATGTGTAAGTCGATTTCAAAAGGAATTGTCATCAAGGAAACGAAATTGATCTCTAAATCAGGAGGTAAATCTGATTTTAAGGCTTAATATGTCCTCTCATCACATCATTCGCGACAAGCAAGAACCGGCGCTCATTATTGCCAATGGGGAAGAATGTACCATGGATTTGTTGGAACAATTGTTGGAATGGTCGCCCACCGTGGTCGTTCTCGATGGCGCCATTGAGCGTGTGATTTCGTTAGGCATTAAAGTAGATGTTTGGTTGGGCGATTTTGATCATTCCACGAGTCTCTCTTTTGACTTTGAAAATTATCCCTTGAAAAAAATTCATACCCCTGATCAGAATAAAACCGATTTGGAAAAAGCCTTTGATTATTTAATAGAGGAGGGCTATCCTGCGGTGAATGTGGTGTGGGCGACGGGAAAACGAATGGACCACACCTTAAATAATTTTCATTCATTGGTGCGCTATGGTGCCCAGTTGAAAATTGTATTTTATGATAATTATTCAACGAGTTATTTGCTGCCCAATCATTTTGAAAAGTGGTATCCTGCAGGTACGCCCTTGTCTTTAATGCCTTACGGAGAAGCCAGGGAGGTTAAAAGTGAAGGTCTTGTGTATGAATTAAATCATCCGGTTTTAGTGTTGGGCCAACAAACCAGCTCCAGCAATGAATCGAAATCCGATGGGATTGTTAAAATTTCGTATCAATCAGGCGCTTTGCTTATGATGGAGTGTCACGATTGATTTTTGTCCATTTGTCTTCGTTGGCATTTTTTCCAGGTTTATAAAACACCGGTTTTTTGTCCACCTCAGGAAAATAATTTTGTTCGACAAAATTGCCCGGAAAATCATGTGGGTATTTATAATCGGCCCCATAATTCAAATCCTTCATTAACCTCGTGGGCGCATTTCGTAAATGTAGCGGCACCGGTAAATTTCCTGTTTTCTGCACATAATCCATGGCTTGACTGATAGCTACATAGGCGGAATTACTTTTGGGAGAAGAGGCCAGATAAATAACGGTTTGTGATAAAATGATTCTGGACTCAGGATTTCCAATCACACGAATGGCTTCAAAACAAGTTTGTGCGATTAAAAGTGCATTTGGATTGGCTAAACCAATATCTTCGGAGGCCAAAATCAATAGTCGGCGACCTATAAACTCCAGGGATTCTCCGCCAACCAGCATCCTGGCTAGCCAATAAACAGCTGCATCCGGGTCGGAGCCTCGAATGGATTTGATAAATGCGGAAATGATGTCATAATGTTGCTCGCCATCTTTGTCGTATAAGGCCAGATTTTTCTGAAGTCTTTCCGTGACGAGTGCATTAGTGATTTCTAATTGGTCTGAATTTTCGGAGGAGATTAACAACTCAAAAAGGTTATACAATTTTCGTCCATCGCCTCCAGAAAAATGAAATAATGCATCTGTTTCTTTTAAAACTATTTTTTTTGATTTGAAAAGCGGATCTTTTTCGATGGCCTTTTCTAACATTTGTTGGAGATGCTTGGACTCTAAAGATTCCAACACATAGACTTGACACCGAGACAATAAGGCTGAAATCACCTCAAAAGAAGGATTTTCCGTGGTTGCTCCCACTAAAGTGACCACACCTTTTTCGACGGCGTTCAGTAATGAATCTTGCTGGGATTTAGAAAAACGATGAATCTCGTCGATAAATAAGATGGGAGATTCAGGATTAAACATCCGGTTTTTCTTGGCCATTTCAAGCGTTTCGCGGACCTCTTTTACCCCTGAATGTACGGCTGAAAGAGTGTAAATTGTTCTTTTTAACGCACCTGCTAATAGAGTGGCTAAAGTTGTTTTGCCTACACCAGGGGGACCCCAAAGAATACAAGAAGGTAAATGTCCAGCGTCAATCGCTTTTCTTAAAGGAGCGTTTGGGCCTATGACTTTTTCTTGGCCAATATAATCCTCCAAAGAGGTGGGGCGCATGCGTTCAGCGAGTGGTTGCATGATCGAAGTTACGCGATTTTTGTAAAATTGAAATAGAATAGTTAAGTTTAGACCTATAAAAAAACCTAATTATGAATTCATCAAGACGATCTTTTTTAAGAAAAAGTGCTTTTGGCCTTGGAGCTATCGCCATCGCCTCTCCGGCCTTACAATCTTTGGCCGCTGCCAAATATAAAAAACTAGTTGGTATTCAATTGTATTCAATCCGTGAGGATATGAAATTGGACCCGATGGGTTCCTTGACCAAATTAGCCGAAATGGGCTATAAATATGTAGAACATGCCAATTATGTGAATCGTAAGTTTTACGGTTGGTCTGCTCAGGAATTTAAAAAACGCTTAGATGATTTAGGGATTAAAATGCCTTCAGGTCACACCGTCATGGGCAAGCCACATTGGGATGATTCGAAAAAAGACTTCACGGATTTATGGAAATATACGGTTGACGATGCCGCCGTGATGGGTCAGGAATTTGTGATTAGTCCATCGATCGACATGGGAATTCGTAAAGACAAAAATTTGTTATTGAAATACATGGAAATTTTTAATAAATCGGGTGAATTATGCCAAAAGTCGGGCATGAAATTTGGTTATCATAACCATGATTTCGAATTCTCAGAAAAATTAGAAGGTGAATTGCTTTACGATATCATGTTGAATAACACGGATCCTAAATTAGTGACTCAGCAATTAGACATAGGTAATATGATTAATGGTGGGGGTGTTCCAGGAGAAATCCTAAAGAAATTCCCGGGTCGTTTTGTTTCAATGCACGTAAAAGATGAAGTTCCCTCGGCTGCTGGACACGAGAAATTTGAGTCGACGATTTTAGGTAAAGGTTCAGGACAAATTGATGTGTTGGCCTTGGTTAAATTAGGAGACAAATTAGGAGGAACTAAGCATTTTATTATTGAGCAAGAGTCCTATCAAGGCTTAAAAGCCATGGATTGTATGAAAGAGGATTTGGAAGTCATGAGGAAGTGGGGGTACAAATAATGCCAATTTATAAGTGGAAATAAAAAGTCCCGAGATACAGGTCACATGCGAGAATAGAAGTTAACGTCTATTTTTTGCGGGCAACAGCCTTATATTCTTGGGACTTTTTTCTAAAATAATCTTTCTTTAAATAAGCCTGAAGTCAGGTAAATCAATCAATAAATCCAATGAAAAAACAATTCGCTATTCTCGTCAATTTAATGCTCATGTTTTCCTTGGCACATGCGCAAACATCTTTGAAGCCAGCCATTAATCAAAAATCTGACGCCCTCAAAGACAAAGTGATTGCCTGGCGCCGCGATTTTCATGAGCATCCTGAGTTGGGAAACCAAGAATTCAGAACCGCTGGTATCATCGCAGCGCACTTGAAATCTTTAGGTTTAGAAGTCCAAGAAAAGGTTGCTATCACAGGGGTTGTTGGGATATTACGCGGTGGGAAACCAGGTCCAGTGGTGGCTTTGCGTGCCGATATGGATGCTTTGCCGGTTACGGAACGTGGAAATTTACCCTTTAAATCCAAAGTGGAAGTAGTCTATAATGGTCAAAAAACAGGGGTCATGCATGCCTGTGGGCATGATTCGCATGTAGCCATGCTCATGGCCGTGGCAGAAATTTTAGCTTCTGAAAAGGTAAATTTGGCCGGTACGGTCAAGTTTATTTTTCAACCCTCAGAGGAAGGCGTTTATAATGATAAAGGGGAGAAAATAATTTCCGGAGCTGAGTTGATGGTGAAGGAGGGAGTTTTAGAAAACCCGAAAGTGGATGCCATTTTTGGTCTACATATTGAGGCGCAATCGGATTTGGGTTTAATTGAGTATAAGCCAGAGGCGACGATGGCTGGCGTGGACCAATTGGATATTAAGGTCCTAGGAAAGCAAGCGCACGGAGCTTATCCTTGGGCGGGAGTAGATCCCATTGTCATTTCATCTCAAATTGTCATGGGTTTACAGACGATTGTATCTAGGAGTATTAATATCTCTGAAAATCCAGCTATTGTCACAGTGGGTGCCATTCATAGCGGTATTCGCCAGAATATCATTCCAGAAAGTGCGCATATGATTGGCACGATTCGTACGTTCGATCCAGCCCAACGAGCGTTAGTGCACCGTCGAATTAACGAAATTGCGACCAATATTGCCATAAGTGGGGGAGGGAAAGCCGAGGTGACGATTGGGACGGGATATCCAGTGACCTATAACCAACCGACATTAGTTCAAAATATGTTGCCTACTTTGGAAGCTATTCAAGGCAAACAGGGCTTAAGTTTGATTCATGCGCAAATGGGTGCGGAGGACTTTAGTTATTTCCAAGAAAAAGTACCCGGATTTTTCTTCTTTTTAGGGGCCAGACCCGCTGATAAAAAAGCCAGCGAAGTAGCCGCGCATCATACGCCCGATTTTTATTTGGACGAATCGAAATTCCAAATTGGCGTAAAAGCCTTAAGTAATTTGGTCGTAGATTATTTCGATCAAGCGATGAGTGTTAAGAAATTAAAAAAATAAGACTATCCTTATCCCTAATAGGATTGTTGGGCTTTCTTTAAATTGTATTTTTGTTTCAAATGTATAATTTAACTACTTCGTAATATTAATTAATTTAAAATAATGTCGAAAAAATACAATCACGTTTCATACCTCTGGGACGATGCTAAGGCCGAAGCGATGAGAGGCAAAGAGGTTGATTTGTTTATTTACCGGTCTAATTTATTGGGGGCTGATTTGCGTTTAACGAATTATGGCGGAGGTAATACTTCTGTTAAGATACAAGATAAAGATCCTTTGACTGGTTCTGAGACGGATGTGATGTGGATAAAGGGATCTGGTGGAGACATTGGTACTTTAAAAAAATCAGGTTGTGCGGCATTATATATGGACCGATTCAATTCTTTAGAAAATGTATATAGTGGCTTGGAGCATGAAGATGAAATGGTTGAATTGTTCAATTATTGTATTTTTGATTTAGCGTCAAAAGCTCCTTCGATTGACACACCATTGCATGGATTCCTACCATTTAAACATATTGATCACCTTCATCCGGATGCGGCTATTGCCATAGCTGCAGCAAAAGATGGAAAAAAAATAACGGACGAGTTGTTTGACGGGCAAATTGGTTGGGTTGGCTGGCAACGACCAGGATACGATTTAGGTTTGCAGTTGAGAGCTTGTCTGGCTGAAGCGGCCTCTCGTGGAGTGGCATTAAAAGGCATCATGTTAGGTTCTCATGGGTTATTTACGTGGGCTGATACTTCGTATGATTGTTACATCAATACCTTAGAAGTGATTGAAAAATGTGCTGAATATATTGCTTCCAAAGAGGGGGTTTCACGTCCCGTTTTTGGTGGATCCAAAATTTCAAGTTTGGCTCCAGAAGCGCGTAAGGCTCAAGCATCAGCTTTAGCACCTATTTTGAGAGGTTTCTGTTCATCTCATGTGCAGATGATTGGTCATTTCTCAGATGATGAGCGTATTTTACAATACATCAATTCAAATGATTTGGATCGTTTAGCACCTTTAGGTACTTCTTGCCCAGATCATTTCTTACGAACTAAAATTTCTCCTTTGGTTTTGAACCTTACACCGGATCAAGATCTTAGTGATTTAAATGCGATCAAAGCTAAATTAGAGCCTTTGTTTGTTGCCTATCGGGACATGTATGCCTCATACCATGAGACATGTAAACATCCCAATAGCCCTGCGATGAGAGATCCAAATCCTGTGGTTATTTTATATCCAGGCGTAGGAATGTTTACTTTCGCGAAAGACAAACAGACTTCTCGAGTGGCAAACGAATTTTATTTAAATGCCATTAATGTGATGCGTGGAGCGGAGGCCATTTCTTCGTATACTTCATTGCCGCGCCAAGAAGCATTTGATATTGAATATTGGTTATTAGAAGAAGCCAAATTACAAAGAATGCCGAAGCCTAAATCTTTATCGGGCCGAGTGGCTTTTGTGACGGGTTCTGCAGGAGGTATCGGTAAGGCGATTGCCAAGAAAATGGCTGAAGAAGGTGCTTGCATCGTTTTAAATGATGTAAATCCCGATCGTTTGGCTGAGGCTAAAGATGAGTTTATTGGTTTATTTGGTCGTGACTCAGTGACTACCGTGAACGCTGATGTGACAAGTCAGCCATCGATCGAGCAAGCTTTGAAGGATGCTAGTTTAGCTTTTGGGGGGATTGATTTAATTGTCAACAATGCAGGAATTAGTATTTCAAAAGGTATTTTAGAGCATACCCAAGAAGATTGGGATCGCTTGTATGATATATTAGTGAAGGGTCAATATTTAGTATCTCAGGCAGCAGTTGCCATCATGAGAAAGCAAGGCTTAGGAGGCGATATTATCAATATTGTTTCTAAAAATGCGTTTGTTGCTGGACCTAACAATGTGGGTTATGGATCGGCTAAGGCTGCCCAAGCACACATGACGAGGTTATTGGCTGCTGAATTAGGCGAAGATCAAATTCGTGTAAACACAGTAAACCCAGACGCTGTTATTGCCGATTCCAATATTTGGGCCGGAGGTTGGGCCGAAGGAAGAGCCAAAGCTTATGGTATTGCCGTTGATGAATTACCTGCCTTTTATGCTAAAAGAACTATTTTAAATAAGTCAGTATTGCCCGAAGACATCGCCAATGCATGTTTTGCTTTTGTGGGTGGATTGTTGAGCAAATCGACTGGAAATGCCTTGAATGTAGATGGTGGAGTAGCCGCTGGTTTTTTAAGATAGATATGGATATTTCGAGTCATAATGAAGGTTTAGTGGGGAGGCATGAGCGCCAACTTGAATTTTTAACCAGTGAGGTCAATGTACCTTCTGGACTTCTTCAAAAATTGAAAGATTTTCAGATTGCGATTCCATCTTGGGCATTAGGCACAGGAGGTACACGATTTGGGCGTTTTTCTGCTGGCGGAGAGCCTAGAAATTTGGAAGAGAAAATAGCCGATGTAGGTTTGTTACATGCCTTAAATAAATCTTCAGGAGCTATATCATTGCATATTCCATGGGATATCCCTTCAGATCCAAAGGCCATTATGAATTTAGCTGCTCAGCATGGTTTAGCTTTTGACGCAGTGAATTCAAATACGTTTCAAGACCAAGCAGGACAAGCTCTTTCCTATAAATTTGGTTCCTTGCAACACGTTTCTAAAGCGACTCGGAAACAAGCCATTGATCACAATATTGAAGTCATTAAGCAAGGCGTAAGTTTAGGGTCTAAATCTTTAACGGTTTGGTTGTCGGATGGTTCTTGCTTTCCTGGCCAATTGAATTTCCGTAAAACTTATGAAAGAACGGTGGAAAGTTTGGAAGAGATTTATGCAGCCTTGCCAGCAGATTGGAAATTATATTTAGAGTATAAAGCCTACGAGCCTAATTTTTACTCGACGACCGTGGGCGACTGGGGTGCATCATACTCCATGGTGAATAAATTGGGTCCGAAAGCGTATACGTTAGTGGACTTGGGGCATCATTTACCGAATGCAAACATTGAGCAAATTGTGTCCATTTTGTTAATGGAAGGCAAATTAGGCGGATTCCATTTCAATGATTCCAAATATGGAGATGATGATTTGACGGCAGGGTCTATTAAACCTTATCAGTTGTTTTTAATCTTCAACGAATTAGTGGAAGGAATGGATGCTAGAGGAATGAATCATGCCAAAGATTTAGGTTGGATGATCGATGCCTCTCATAACGTTAAAGATCCTTTAGAAGATTTATTGCAATCTGTCGAAGCGATTCAAATCGCTTATGCTCAGGCATTATTAGTGGACCAAAAAGCACTAGAAATTGCCCGTGATGAAAACGATGTGGTTCAATGCCAAGAAATATTACAAGCCGCTTTTAGAACGGATGTACGCTCGATCGTAGCTCAGGCCCGTTTGGAATTGGGTGGTGCTTTGGATCCGTTGGCTTATTTTAGACATTCAAACGCACGCGCAAAGTTGATCGAAACGCGCGGAGAAAAAACGCAGGCGACTGGATTATAACATGGGGGATCGCATGAAGGTCATGGCAGTTTTTGACATTGGTAAAACGAATAAAAAAGTTTTCCTTTGGAATGAATCGTATCAGATCGTCTTCGAGCGCCAACAAAATTTCCAAGAAATACCTGATGAGGATGGTTTCTTAGGGGAAGACTTGCCTGCCGTTCGTTCATGGATGTTACAAACTTTTGCTGAGATTAATGCCCTTCCTGAATATCAAATTTATGCACTTAATTTTTCTGGCTATGGGGCAACTGTCGTGTTTGTTGACGAAAATGGCCATGCGGTTAGTCCACTCTATAATTATTTAAAAGCTTTTCCTGAAGGACTTTTTCCATACCCAAATTATGGGGGTCAAGATGAATTTGCCCGTGCCACGGCTTCGCCTATTTTAGGTAATTTAAATTCAGGACTTCAGGCTTTTAGAGTATCTCAGGTAAGTTTAGAGGTTTGGGAAAAAACGAGGTGGGTTATGCATTGGCCCAATTTTTTATCCTCCATTTTTACGGGAAAATTCACATCTGAAATTACTTCTATCGGTTGCCATACGGCTCTTTGGGATTTTGATAAAAAAACATATCATGACTGGGTTACTGATTTTGGCTTAAGAAATAAGTTGCCAGAAATTGCGCCCTCGGATACTTCTTACATAAACGAAGAGACGGATATTCCTGTGGGTTTAGGTTTGCACGACTCCTCATCGGCCTTAGTTCCATATTTGCGGGTGATGAAATCTCCCTTTGTGTTATTGTCTACGGGAACTTGGTGCATTGCGATGAATCCTTTTGACGAACAGGCGCTTTCAGCGATCGAATTAAAGAATGATGTTTTGTGTTTTTTACAAGGAAATGGAAAGCCCGTAAAGGCGGCAAGATTATTTGCAGGAAATACCCATGAGATTCAAATTAAGCGATTGCAGGAGCATTATCAAGCATCTCCAACCCATTATAAAAGTGTGGAATTCAAAACTTCTTATTTGGAGATTTTGGATAGCCAAATGAAAAATATTCCTTCGGTGGCGGAGGCTCATATGGATTATTTAGTGGACTGTGCTTTTAATGCAAGAGATTTAAACAAATTTCCGACCTACGAGTTAGCCTATGTGCAATTGATGGTAGATTTAATGTGCCAACAAATATTTTCATTAAGGTTATTGTTGAAAGCGGATACTCCGGTGACAAAAATATTAGTGGATGGCGGATTTAGTAAGAACCCATTATATATGAATTTCCTTTTGCATGCTTTTCCTGCATTTGAAGTATATGGAGCGGAAGTGGCTCAGGCAAGTTCATTAGGTGCCGCATTAATGATGCATGAAACTTGGAATACCCATGAAATCCCGATGGATCTCGTAAAAATAAATAAAATTTAAGATGCGTGTAGCTCTATTTGTGCCTTGTTATGTAGACCAATTTTACCCGCAGGTGGCTGTGGCGACGCTCGAGTTATTGGAAAAACTAGGTGTAGAAGTTCATGTGCCTTCCAATCAAACTTGTTGCGGCCAACCCATGGCAAATGCTGGTTTTGCTTCGTCAACGGAGGGTTGTGATACCAATTTTTTTAAGAACTTTGAAGGTTTTGATTACATAGTAGGTCCAACCGGATCTTGTATTTTGCATTTAAAGGAACATCATCCATCTGAAAAAATCAGAAGTAGTGTGTATGAAATTTGTGAGTTTTTAGTGGATGTGCTGAAAGTAAAATCGTTATCGGCTAATTTTCCTCATAAAATAGGTTTGCATCAGAGTTGCCATGGCCAACGAGGCCTACGTTTAAGTTCCATGACCGAGTTAAATGAAGCGCCATTTTCTAAATTAGCGCAATTGTTGGATTTAGTAAAAGGAGTCGAATATGTATACCCTGAGCGTGCGGATGAATGTTGCGGTTTTGGAGGTACATTTTGCGTAACTGAGGAAGCCGTCTCGGTCCGAATGGGTCAAGATCGTGTGGAATCGCATTTGAAAAATGAAATTGAATTTATTGTGGGGGGTGACACTTCGTGTCTAATGCATATGGAAGGAATTTTAAAAAGGCAAGGGTCAAAAGTTCAAGTGAAACACATTGTAGAAATTTTAAATCATGCTTAATCACGCGGAGGCTTCTGAGAAATTTATTGAGGATGCTGAGCGCACGACTTGGCATGATGAAACCCTTTGGTTTGTAAGATCTAAGCGGGATAAAGTATCTAAATTATTGCCTGAGTGGGAGGCTTTGCGTGAGCAGGCGTCCTTAATAAAAGACCATACCTTGGCTAATTTGGGCCAATATTTAATTGAATTTGAGTCGAACGCTCAGAAAAATGGAATCAAGGTTCATTGGGCCAAAGACGCTCAAGAGCATAATGAAATTGTCCATTCGATCATTTCAAAACACGGAGGAAAGGCATTAGTTAAAAGTAAATCCATGCTGACGGAGGAATGTCATCTGAATGAATTTTTGACTAAAAAAGGAGTTGAAGTGGTGGATACGGATTTAGGTGAACGTATTGTCCAATTTAGAAATGAAGTTCCTAGCCATATCGTTTTACCTGCCATTCACTTGAAAAAAGAGGATGTGGGCGAGACTTTCCATGAATTTTTAGGAACGCCCAAAGGAAATAAAGATCCTCAGTTTTTGACTGAGGCGGCGCGCCAACATCTACGTGGATATTTTTTAGGAGCCAATGTTGCCATCACGGGAGTGAATTTTGCCGTAGCCGAGACGGGCGAATTTGTTGTGTGTACCAATGAGGGGAATGCCGACATGGGAGCGCATTTAGCCAAAGTTCACATTGCTTGTATGGGCATTGAAAAAATGATTCCTAAAAGAAAAGATTTGGGTGTATTTTTAAGGTTACTCGCTCGAAGTGCGACGGGCCAATTAATTACCACCTATTCGAGTCATTTTGCGAAACCACGTAAGGGTCAAGAAATGCATATTATTTTGGTAGATAATGGTCGCACGCGCCAACTAGCTCGTGATGAATTCCGAAATTCATTGAAATGTATTCGTTGCGCCGCATGCTTTAATACGTGTCCCGTATATCGTAGGAGTGGGGGACATAGTTACCATCAGCCGGTGGCAGGGCCGATAGGGTCGATTTTAGCCCCTAATTTTGATAAGTCGGCGAATGTCGATTTACCCTTTGCTAGTACACTTTGTGGATCTTGTTCCAATGTATGTCCTGTGAAAATTAATATTCATGAACAGCTATGGTTTTGGCGTCAGGATTTAATGAAAGATGGATTAGCGCCATTGGGTAAGTCATTGTCTATGAAGGGAATGGCCTTTATGTTTTCCAATCCTACCATTTTCAAAATGGCTGGGTATATGGGGCGTCTTGTTATGCGTTTTGCCCCTTTTATCGTAAATAATAGTTTTAATCCTTGGTTCAAACAAAGAGAAATGCCTGAAGCGCCTAAAGAGAGTTTTCAATCTTGGTATAAAAATCGTAAATAAATGAGCTCAAGATCAGAAATATTAGGTGCGATACAAGCGTTGGAGAAAAGAGAAATCCATCATCCTGGCGATTTCAAGAGCTATAAGGCGACCCAAGATCTAGTGGGCGATTTTAAAAATTCCCTGTCGATTGTTGGCGCCATCTGTATCGAAGCCGAAAATAAGCAGAAAGCTGAAGCCCGCTTAAGTGAAATTTATCCTGACTTGCTGCGTTACACCTCACATGACGTGGTAACTAATGGCCTGGAATTAGAAGCCGTGGATGTCTTAGAAATCGATGGATTGTTTGGGGTGGCAGAGAACGGAGCTATCTGGTTATCAGATCAGTTTTTACCTAATCGAGTGGCGCCTTTTATATGCCAACATTTAGTGATTTATGTGGCTAAATCCGAGATAGTGGCCACGCTTCATGAGGCTTATGAGCGCTTGGATGGGCATTATGCCGACTTTGCTTTGTTTCTTTCAGGGCCTTCAAAGACAGCTGATATCGAACAGTCTTTAGTCATAGGAGCTCACGGAGCACGTAGTTTGACCATCATCCTGACCTAGTATTTAGGCCAACATTAAGATTTTATTATTTTGTGGTTTTGTCTTTTATTCAATAAAAGAAAAGGATTATTTTTTGCATTTTTTTTTATAACTTGGAATTTGAACCTATTATATAAAAATGAGTGTATCAAGAAGAAAATTTCTAGGACAATCCGTCCTTGGTTTGACGGCCTTTAGCATCGTACCCCGTCATGTCTTAGGTAAAGGGTATTTAGCTCCTAGCGATCAACTAACAAAAGCCATTGTAGGTACGGGCGGCATGGGTCGTGGACATATACCCTATGCCGGTACTCGGGTCGTGGCCATGTGTGATGTAGATAAAAAAAATCTTCAATTGGGCCTCGACAAGGTAGAAAAAGGAGTTAAAGCATTTAGTGATTACCGAGAATTAATCCAACTTCCTGAGGTGGACATCGTTCACGTAGCAACTCCTCCTCATTGGCATGGCATTATTGCGGCTGATGCAGCGCGTGCTGGGAAGGATGTCTGGTGTGAAAAACCGATGACTCGTACAATTGGCGAAGGTAAAAGGTTAGTAGAAGCTGTTCAGCAACACGGTCGAATTTTTCGATTAAATACTTGGTTTAGGTTTGAAAGTAATTTTTATGGGATGAACACACCCGTAAAGCCTATAAAGAAATTAGTGGATTCAGGATTATTAGGTTGGCCTTTGAAGGTTACCGTCAGTAAGCATACGGGATTTGATTGGAAATTTTTCTGGATTGGCAAAACAGATTTGACGCCTCAACCGGTTCCATTGGAATTGGATTATGAGGCTTGGCTTGGACCTGCACCTTATAAACCTTATCATGTTCATCGTACGCATGGCACTTTTAGAGGGTATTGGGATTATGATGGGGGTGCTTTGGGCGATATGGGCCAGCATTACATGGATCCCATTCAATACTTATTAGGGAAAGATGATACAAGTCCAATATTTATCGAAGTGGATGCGCCGGTGCAGGATAAAGATGCGGTAGGGATATTTAATCGCATTACTTATACCTATGCGGATGGATGTCAAATCGTGTTAGATGGAGAAGGAAAAGATGATAAAGTAGCTTATATTGAGGGACCAAAAGGTAAATTATACAAAAATTTCAAAACGGATATTCCGGACTTGGATCGTAAGTTGGCCGAGTTCCCTGAACCAGCAGCCCAACAAACTGATTTTGTGGATGCGGTGAAGAATCGTAAAACATTTGCTTTGAATGAGGCCAACGGGTTTCGTTCTTGTACGCTAGTAAATCTCGGTTTGATTGCCATGCGTGTGCACCGTAATTTGAAATTTGATCCCATTAAGCAGGAAATCGTAGGGGACGAAGAAGCAAAACGGTTGATGGACCAACCGACGCGAGCTCCTTATATCCTTTAATGTTGAAGAAAATGAAGACAAATAAAATAATGTATATGATGCTGATGGGTATTTTATTCCCTATCAGTTTGTTGGCTCAAACGCCCATCGACAAGCAGAAAGAATCTCGTGAGACTCAGGTGCAGTTGAGAAAGCTATCCAAAGAAGGAAGCGTTGAGGATGGGAAAAAATTGAAGAATTTAGCTTTACAGGCGAAAGGTTCGTATGATCCGACTCAGGCTACAGAAGCTTATTTGGACTATTTAAAACGCCAAAAAGATGGTTTAGCTGAATTGAAATCGTTTCTTTCTACTGATTTGCCACCGGCTATTCAGATTCGAGTGGTCGATTTAATCATTCAAAAAGAAGTAAATCCAAGCGCTTATCTGGTAGGAAAATTTGCGAAATCGAATTCAGAATTGTCGGCTTATATTTTGAAAAAAATATTAGTGAATCCACAACCTGCTTTGTTGCCGATATTAGCCAAGTCTGTAAAAACTTGGGATGAGGTACATCAAAAAATGTTTGTGGTGGCTGTTGGCAATTTAAAAGCAAAATGGGCTTTGCCTGTGGCATCATCCACATCACAGAGTTTAAAAACGGAGCTTGTCATCAGTACGATTAAGGCTTTGGGATTACAGTCATTACCGAAAGCTTGGGATTTGTCGGCCTTTGGGAATGTGGATGTCATTGCGCTGGGGGAGGCATTTTCGACGCTTTCTGCCAATTCATTTTTGATGAAATATGTGAAAGATTTTTCTAAGTTGGCCCCGAACCAACAAGCTATTTTGATGATTTATGGTTCTTACAGACATTGGGATGGGATTCGTCCTCAGGTTTGGAGGGCGGTACAATCGAATGGTTTTACAAGAGCCGCTGGATTTCAAAGTTTAATCCATTGGTCTAACGCTCAAGATTTCATATTGATTGCTGATAAATTATCCAATGCCAGTTTAGAAAATGAAGTGGCAGCGCTTCAAGCTTGTGTAACTGTCATTCTTAAAAGTAATCCTGAGCTGGGAGTTCAAATAAATAAGTTGGCATTAAAGGCCAACAAAAAAGAAAATTTTGTACCCTTTGTTCAGGATGTAGAAAACTTGAATTGGCTTTATGCAGTAGCGAAATTAAAAAATGAAAATGCGTTGCGTGCCTTTGTTCGAATTAATGGGAAGACGGGTTCGAATGTAACCCAACAAGTTCTTCGTTACAGGAATGCCTTAGTATTGACAGAAAATAAGGAAATACGGGATCAAATTTATAAGGGCTTAGGGAGGTGTAATACGTTAAATGCGATGAGGACTTTGCATTTAGGATTAAAGGAGCCTAATTCTAAGTCAACTGCTGCGGATGGATTGGCTACTATCTTTTTAGCTTCTCCAGAATTTCAGGGTCAGATGACTCGTGAGTGGATGCAAGAAGGTATGCCGGCTTTATCAGAAGCAGATCAAAAATCAGCTGTTCAGAAAATAATGGCTAAAGGTGGAATGCCTACCGGTTTTTACACGATGTTCAATGGGCAGGATTTGAGAGGTTGGAAAGGCTTGGTTGATAATCCGGTGAAAAGAAGAAATGTGTCGGCAGATACCTTGGCTAAAAAGCAAATGAAGGCTGATGCCGTGATGCGTACGGGTTGGTATGCCAAAGACGAGGAATTACATTTTACGGGTCATGGGGAAAATCTTTGTTCCGTGAAGGATTATCAAGATTTTGAGATGTTTGTGGATTGGAAAATTGAGAAAGATGGGGATGCTGGGATATATGTAAGAGGATCCCCTCAAGTTCAAATTTGGGATTTGGCGAGGACTAGTGTGGGTGCTCAAGTCGGCTCAGGAGGATTGTATAATAATATAAAAAATCCCAAAAACCCTTTGAAAGTCGCGGATAACCCGATCGATGAGTGGAATACATTCAGAATTATCATGAAGGGGGAACGAGTGACTGTTTATTTAAATGGGGAATTGGTGGTAGACCAGTCGATATTAGAAAATTATTGGGATCGTAAAATTCCCATTTTTGTGAAAGATGCGATTGAATTACAGGCCCATGGAAATCACATTACTTATCGCAATATTTATGTGAAGGAATTGGCGCCTGAACCTTTATATCAGGTTTCAGATCAAGAAAAATCCGAAGGTTTTGAAACGATGTTTGACGGTTCAAGTTTATTTAATTGGCAAGGAAATACGATCGATTATGTGCCTGAAAATGGAGAATTAGCGATATATCCTAAAAGAGGTGGAAAGGGTAATTTATATTCAAAAAAGGAATATGGAGATTTTCATATGAAATTCGAGTTCCAATTGACCCCTGGGGCCAATAATGGCTTAGGGATTCGTGCGCCATTGGAAGGTGATGCAGCTTATGCGGCGATGGAATTACAGATTTTGGATAATACGGCTCTGATTTACGCAAAATTACAACCTTATCAATACCATGGATCTGTTTATGGGATTATTGCCGCTAAGCAAGGATTTTTAAAACCTGTAGGCGAATGGAATCAAGAAGAAGTCGTTGCCGTAGGAAATAAAATCAAAGTTATTTTAAACGGAGAAGTTATATTGGATGGAGACATTGCGGAGGCGACTAAGTCTGGAACCGCTGATCATAAAGAACATCCAGGATTAGTAAACAAAACGGGACATATTGGGTTTTTAGGTCATGGTGACTCGTTGAGATTTAGAAATTTAAGAATTAAAGATATTATTGAACCCATTTTAACTGTAAAAAAGAAAAAAAAGTCATGAGTATTCAACTTACTGTAAACAAGAAAAAGATGTCTTTAGACATCGATCCCAATACGCCACTTTTGTGGGCCTTGCGGGACCATTTGTCTCTAAAAGGGACTAAATACGGCTGTGGT